>JBJYWW010000028.1:0-15124 GCA_046259645.1 Anaerolineae bacterium | reverse complement strand
GGTCACCGCCTGCTCGTCGAAGCCCGTGTACACGAGCTCGGACTCGTCGCCCATCTCGGCGACCAGCAGCCGGCTCAGCGCCGTCGGCTCCTCGCCGATGCGCTCGGCCAGCTCGTACACCTTCAGCGGATCGACGTCGGGATCGATCAGCTCGTAGTCGATCTTGTTGGTCCGGGCCCGGTACTTGTCGATCAGCTTCTCCAGGTCGTCCACGGTCATGCTGTCCAGCGACGACATCACAGCGGTCAGGTGCAGCGTCTCGTCCTGGTCGTCGAGATCGTCGAGGATCTGCATCGTCTGCCGCGAGATCGAGTACTGCTTGTTGGCCGTCATGTCGACGATCCAGTACCGCAGGTGCGACAGGTAGTTGACCACGACCAGAACGCCGATCACCGACACGATCAGGATCAGCGCGTTGCCGCCGAAGCGCGTCCGGCGCGACGACATCATGCCGCGCACGTCGCCGGGCCTGAGGACGGGCCACGCGAGCATCAGGATCAGCCCAGCGATCGTCAGCGCGAGCGGCAGCCGCTCAGGGATCTGGCTCGTCGTGTTCGGCGCGACCAGCGGGAGAAGGAGCCCGGCCAACAGCAGGAAGAGGCCGAACCAAGTGACGTACGGGGCGTACTCCTCGAGGCGCTCTCTCATTATCGCCACCTCCGGGTCTCGAGCACGCGCGTCGCGACGAACAGCGCGCCGACAGTCAACGTGACGAAGTAGACGACGTCGCGCGTGTCCACGACGCCTTGGCCGAAGTTGAGGTAGTGCTCCGATATCCCGATGTAGGTCAGGATCTCGCCGACCGCGGTGCCGGCGCCGAACACCTGCTGGCCGAGGAACGGCATGAACCACAGCACCATCGTGATCATCACGCCCAGGAACGCCGCCACCACCTGGTTGGCGGTCATCGATGACGTCAGCGTTCCGATGGCCAGCAGCGCCATGCCCAGCAGCGCGATCCCCAGGTAGCTGGTCACCAGCGGTCCGCTGTCAATGCCGTTGGGGGCCATGCGGTACATCATCACCACGTGGATGAGCGTGAAGCTCATCATCACGACCAGCGCCACCACCGCGGCCAGCCACTTGCCCGAGATCACCTGCCAGTCGTTGACCGGCGATGTCATCAGCAGCTCCAGCGTGCCCGACCGCAGTTCCTCGGCCAAGAGCCGCATCGAAAGCAGCGGCGTCACGAACAACAGGATGGTGCCCGTGAGCTCGAGAAGCGGCCGCATCGAAGCCTGCACCCCGGGGTTCGCCACGTAGCCCGTGAACACCAGGCCGAAGAACGCGAGGAAGCCCGCGGCCAGCACCCAGAGGATGGGCGACGCGAAGAAGCCGCCGACCTCTCTTTGCCAGATTGTCGCCATGCTACGCATCGGAGCCCTCCTCTCGCGCTTCGCCGGTAACCGCTTCGCGCGCGACGTCGGCGATCGTCACGTCGTCATCGCTGCCGCCGTCACCTGGGCCCTCGTCAGCCGCTTCGGGGAAGGCGCCTTCGTCGTCCTCGTGGTGCGCCCCGGTGAGGTGCGCCTGGGTGACTTGGATGAAGATGTCCTCCAGCGTCGTCTCGATGGGCGTGAGCTCCAGCAGCGCCCAGCCCCGGCCCACCACCATCGCCGAGATCTCGGCCCTCTTGAAGGCGCCGGGCTCGGTGGTCACGAGGTAGCGGCCGTCGCCGAGGGGCTCGGTCGCGGCCACGCCGTCAGTGCCCGCAAGGGCGGCTGCGACCTCGGTCTCGGACGTGCCCGGGCCGACGCGCAGCGTCATCCGCTCGCCGCCCTTGCTCGTTTGCTCCGCCAGCCTCTCGAGCGCGTCCTCCGCGACGATCTCGCCATCGTTGATGATGAGAACGCGATCGCACAGCTGCTCCGCCTCGGAGAGGATGTGCGTGGAGAGGATGATCGTGTGCTCGCCGCCCAGCTCGCGAATCAGCCCGCGCACCTCGCGGATCTGGTGCGGGTCGAGGCCGATCGTCGGCTCATCCAGTATGATCACCTCCGGGTCGTGCACGAGCGCTTGCGCGATGCCGACCCGCTGGCGGAGGCCCTTGGACAACTGCCCGATGAGGTCGTCGGCGCGGTCGTCGATCCCGACTCGCGCCATCACCCTGTCGATGGCGGCACCCCGGTCGTCCACGCCGCGAAGCTTGGCCATGTAGTCGAGGTAGCCGTAGACCGTCATGTCCGTGTAGAGCGGCGTGTTCTCGGGCAGGTAGCCGATCAGGCCGCGCGCTTCCATCGACTCCTCGACCACGTCGAACCCGGCGACGCTGACCGTGCCGCTGGACGGCGGCATGTAGCCGGTGATGATCCGCATCGTGGTGGTCTTCCCGGCGCCGTTGGGGCCGAGGAACCCGACGATCTCCCCGCGATGGGCGCGAAAGGTGACGTCCACCAGGGCCGGCACCTCGCCGTAGAAGCGCGATAGGTGTTGGACGTCGATCATCACCTCGCGCGGTCCATTGCCGAGCTCGTCCGGCGATGGGTCCATCACAGCACCTCCTGACTTCTTTCACGCAGCGGACCGCGGCCCGCGCGGCTCGCGGCACTCCAGCGGCCGAACGATTCGCGCCCCGTCGACCTGGCGGTCATCCGGGGCGGGTCGGGCGCGGCCGCTACGCGAGACTCCGTGGCGAACAGGTGCGATATTATAGCGAGGACACGCGGCGCTGCAATCGGCCTGCACCGGTCTCGCGCCGGGGGTCGCGACGAGTTTCTTAAAGTTTTTTAGCAGCTTCCGAGCGCCTCTGTTCGCTCTTCGAACACCACCAGATAGGTGATGATCTCGCGCAGCGGCCACCGACATGTTGTGTAGCACAATCGTTCGAAAACAAGGGCGTCGGCGCCGCGTTTGCGGCGCATATGCGACCTCTGTAGAATGCCGGCGCGATCGATTAACAGGACTTCAGGGCCGCTCAGGCGCAATCGCGTTCGGCTTGCTCGCGATCGTCGGGTCAGTGATCAGACGGCCACGTTCGTCGCGGCGCCTCGGGCGCGTGCCATGTGCGTTCGACCTTGTGCGCTGGCTTCCGGCGCCAGTTCAAAACCTTGCATTGATAGGTCGATCCACGGCATCGCGAACGCTTCGCTGCGGCGCCGACCCACGGGTCACCGGACAGCCCCGTCCAGAGCATCGCTCGCACAGCCTCACCAGCAGTTGAATAGCCGCAGTCTCCACCAACGGGCCCGGCACGTGTCGGCAGCTAGGTGCTTTGCACCCTCGGCTCGGCCCGCAGATTGAGCGACCCTCAAACCCGGACCGGCGCGCAGACCACAGCCCGTGCTGAGCGGCTCAGGAGAACCGTCAATGCCCCAGACACTGACCCCACAGGATCTTTGGCAGGCCGCTCTCGGCGAGCTGGAGTTGCAGATGACGCGAGTCACCTTCGACACCTGGCTCAAGACCACGCACGGCGTCTCGCTGGATGACGACACCCTGGTGGTCGGCGTGCCGAACGACTACGCCAAGGATTGGATCGAGAGCCGCCTCCACGGAGCGGTGCGCGAGACCGTCGAGCGCGTCGCCGGCAGCCCGGTCGAGTGCGCGTTCGTGGTTCGCCACAGGGGCGGCGCCGCGGCGGCCGATGCCCCGCTCTTCCAGCAGGCCACGCCCGTGGTGGCGCCGCGGACCCGGAACGGGTCGTCGGCCGAGGCCGCGCGGTCCCGAGTCGAGCCGCGCTTCAACAGGCGCTACACGTTCGACACGTTCGTGGTCGGCACCGGCAACCGACTCGCTCACGCGGCCGCACAGGCGGTCGCTGCAGGCACGGCTGCGCGCTACAACCCGCTGTTCATCTACGGCGGCGTCGGGCTCGGCAAGACGCACCTGCTGCACGCCATCGGCGTGGCGGCAGCTGCCCGCGGCGCCAACGTCCGCCTCGTGTCCACCGAGCAGTTCATGAACGACCTGATCAACGCGATCCGCACCCAGACCACGGACAGCTTCCGCGCCAGGTATCGCGAGGCGGATCTGCTGCTGATGGACGACATCCACTTCATCGGCGGCAAGGAGGGCACTCAGGAGGAGTTCTTCCACACCTTCAACGCCGTCTACGGCAGCGACGGGCAGCTCGTCCTGGCCAGCGACCGGCCGCCTCAGGCCATCTCGACACTCGAAGAGCGCCTCATGTCGCGCTTCCAGTGGGGCCTTCAAGTCGACATCGAGCCGCCCGACCTGGAGACGCGCATCGCCATCCTGCGCGCCAAGATCGAAGTCAGCGGCCCCGCCGTGTCGGAGCCGGTCCTGGAGATGATCGCCCAGGCCGTGCAGCACAACGTCCGCGAGCTCGAGGGCGCTCTCAACAGGGTCATAGCCTACGCCCAGTGCAACGATCTCCCGCTGAACTCCGAAACGGCGCGCCGTGCGTTGGCCGACCTGATGATTCGCCGCGATCCCCCGTCGCTCAACAAGGTGCTCGAGTGCACTGCCGCGTTCTACCGGCTGTCGCAGGATGACCTTGTCGGTCGCAGCCGGGTCTCGCGCGTATCCGAGCCGCGCCAGATCGCCATGTACCTGATGCGCGAGGAGGCGGAGGCCAGCTATCCCGCGATCGGGGCGGCTCTCGGAGGGCGCGACCACACGACGATACTCCACGGGTGCGACAAGATTTCGCGCCTCCTCGAGCAGGATGCGAAGCTCCGGCGCGACATCGGCCAGTTACGAGAACATTTGTACGACGAATAGCGCCGCGCCTGTGGATAACTAGGCCGTTAGTGGGGATAAGCGGCCGCAGTTGGGGATAACTGCGGCCGCTTGCTGCGCCTTCTGAACTTGCTGGACCACAACATGTCGGGCCGTCTCTCACGCCAGCCACGAGATGCGCGGCCTCGGGCGCGGCGGCGATGTCAAACCTGTCTCGGTAACACGCGCGGCAGCCTAGATTCCAGGCCACAGTCTGTCCAGGTTCCGTCCCCTGAGGCCAATAAACTGTCCGCCGGACGGGTGCCACTCGCCCAGGCGGGGGCGGTCGCCATGGACACCCGCATGTCGTGGGGCTCAGCGCGGAGGGACCCGATAGAGGGGGTTCGAGAGTGCTTCCGTAGACGCGGCGGCGCCGCTCCGGCGCGCGCCGCGCGGCACCTGTCCACAATCCACACGCCTACTACTACTTCTATTGACGTAGATACACTAGTGGGGCTGCACACGGACAAGTCACTGCATGAGCCGCAGGCGTTAGCAGTTGGTCAACGAGAGCGTGGGGGTCGCCACTCCTCGTCGGGGACTCCGGCGCGGGCGTTGGCGAAGCGCGCCAGCGTGAACAGCCAGTCGCTTAGGCGATTGAGGTACACGGCCGCGTGCTCGTTCACCTCAGCGCCCGACTCAACCGCTCCGAAGAGCCGCCTCTCGGCGCGCCGGCAGACCGTGCGCGCCGAGTGCAGGGCGGCCGCGGACGGGTGACCGCCCGGGAGGATGAAGGAGCGAAGCGGGGCCAGCTCCGCCGCCATCGCGTCGATGTCGGCCTCCAAGTCGGACGCCCAGCTCGCGTCCGCCCGGGTCAACCGACCGGCCACGGCCGCCGCCGCCGCGTCCGGTGTGGCGATGTCGGCGCCGAGGTCCAGCAGGCGCGCCTGAGTAGCAGAGATCCTGCTGCGAACGGCATCGTCGTCCGTCAGTGAAGCGGCCAGTCCGAGAGCGGCGTTGAGCTCGTCAACGGTGCCGTAGGCTTCCACGCGGGCGTCCGACTTGCTGACCCTATCGCCGCCGTGAAGGCTCGTCTCACCGGAATCGCCGGCGCGCGTGTAGATCTTCACGAGTATTGCGGCGGGCGGGCCGCGAAAGCGCGCCGCCCGAACATCAGTCCGATACCGAGCGGACGTCGCCCGATGTCGCGTCGTCGGTCTCCGGCGCATCGTCGCCTGAAGGCAATGTCGAGTCGGCGGCGTCGCCTTGGCGTACTATCGGGGGCGCAACGGCACCCTTGCCGGGGCGCATGGCGAACGGTGTTCTCCGCCACGGGGGCGCGAAGATCTCCTCGTGGTCGCCGTGTTGCTCGATGCCAGCATCGACGGTCGAGTCCAGCTCGTCGGCGAAGGGGTCGCTGCCGTGGCCGCGCGCCTCGCGCTCAGCCGCCGACAGGCGGCGCGGGGTGAAGACGCCGGCGTCGCTGCCCGTCGGATCGACGGCCGAGAGGCGGCGTGAGCCGCCGGCGTGGAACAAGTCGCTGATCGCTCGGGCCGTAGGCAAGTTGGCGGTGCGGACCAGGATGGCCGTGCCACCGTCGTCGATCGCCGCGACGATCTCGCCGCGGCTGGCGTCGGGCAGGCGCACGGTCTCGAGCATTGCTCCGCCCAGTGCGCCGGCGACCGCGCCGACGATGGAGCCACCGGCCGCCGCGAGAAGCGGCCCCAAGGGCGCCAGCCAGCCATTGCCGCTGTACGCACCTACGGCGGCGCCGAGCAATCCCCCGACCAGCACGCCGGTGGCCATCGCCCGGTCACGCGGCAACCCGATCTCCGTCGCTAGCTGATGCTGGACGTCCGGGTCGGCGTGGACGATCTGGACAGCGTCGAGATCGAGGGGCGAGTCGGCGAGCTGGCGCAGCACGCGTCGCGCATCGTCGAGCTCGTCGAACAAGCCGAAGACTACGTTCTTCAAACTGCGCTCCTGACCGCGATTGTAGCTGCGCCACATCGGTCTGCGAAACCGACGTGCCCGGGTGCGGCGGGCCGTGGAGAGGATCGGGCCGTGGCGCGCTGGCGGCGCCACTTGCGAGGGGCTAGTGGACGATGCGGATCGGAACGCTGTGCGGCGGATTCAGGAAGTTGCCGTCCTTCTTGACCAGGACCAGCCGCACGATGTAGTCGTCGTCAGGCAGCGACGGGGCGTCCAGGACCTCGAGTGGCGCGTCGACGACGGCACCGCGATGAACGTCGCCGAGGGTGATCCACTCGGTAGGCGAGCGGCCCCGCCCAAGCTCGACCTTGAAGTACTCGATGTCGTCCGGGTTGTAGATCACCGTCCCGGTCAGGATCGTCTGGGCGCTGAGCTCCGAGTCCGGCGCCAGGTTCAGGTGGTACTCGGCCCGCGACGGCAGCGGGAGGCCGAGACCCGCCAGCACGTCCGTGGGTCCGGGCAGCGTCCCGCGCTCGAGGGCCGCGGAGACCATCTCGGGCGTGCAGGGCTCTTGCGGCGCCAACGCGCTCCAGCCGTGGGACTGGGCCCACTCGATCACGTCGGGCGACTCCTCCCCGATCCAAGTCACGACGTACGGCTCCTCCGGCGGCAAGGGGAGGACCGCGACGGGCTGCGCCTTGTCCATGCCGTACTCGCCCTCGCCCGGCAAGCACAGCAATGCCGGCGGCCACTCCAGCTCCTCGCCTTCGGCCTCAGCCGCGGCAACCGCCTCGGGCGGCGGGCCGGGAAGCGGGACCACGACGGACGGCACGATCGTCCAGACGTCGCCGGTCGGCCCGGCGACCGGCTGGCCGTCGCTGCCCAGCATCTGTTCCGGAAGCGGTGCCTCCAGCGGAGATTCCGCGGGGGCGGCTTCCTCCGGGAACAGCTCGTCGCGGTAGACCAGGCACGACGAGCTGAGCTCGCGCAAGCTCTGAACGACGCAGACCTTGGCGGTCGAGACGCCGGCCGGCTCCTCGAAGCGCGTCGAGAACGGCAGGTCGTACGCCTCCCGGGCCGCGATGACGATCTCGCGCGTCTCCGCGTCGGCGGCGACGTTCCGCATGAAGCTGTTCCAGATCGGCGCGGCCCCGGTGACGCCGCTCGAGTTGCGCATCGGGCTGTTGTCGCTGTTGCCGGCCCAGACGCCGACGGTGAGGTAGGGCGTGTAGCCGAGCGTCCAGTTGTCGTTGTAGTCGTTCGTGGTGCCGGTCTTGGCCGCGGCCGGAACGCCCACGTTCAGCGGGCTCGACGGGCCGAACGCCGGCGTCCGAGCGTCGTTGTCCGACAGCATGTCGGTGATGATGTAGGCGGCGCGCTCGTCCGCCACGCGCAGCGGAGTGATCGCCGTCTCGTCGTCGGCCAGATCGTAGAGCACCTCACCCGATGAGTCAGTGATGCGCATGATCGGGTTCGGGCGCACCCTCTCACCCAGGTTGGCCAGGGTCGCGTACGCCGTCGTCAGGTCGAGCAGCGTCACCTCTCCACCGCCCAGCGTGAGCGATAGCCCGTAGTAGTCAGCGGGATTGGCGAGCCCCGCGATACCCAGTCGGTGGGCGGTGGCGAGGGCCTGGTCGAGGCCGTAGAGGACCTCCACGGGCTGCCCGGCGTAGTTGTGGCCTTCCGGGAACGCCCCGTCCGGGTAGTTAGGCGCCAAGTCGGCCATGTACTCTTCGAACTCGGCGCCGTCCTCGGCCGTGAGCGGCGGGATGTTGGCCAGCAGCTTCAATGCCGGAATATTGTAGGAGTTGGCCAGCGCGTCGCGCAGTCGAACCGGGCCGTGGAACTTCTCGTCGTAGTTCTGAGGCTCCCACGGCTCAGGCCTACCCGGCAGGTCGAGCTCCATGTGCGTGTCCCACAGCAGCGCCCCCGGCGACACGCCTCGCTCGACGGCCGTCAGGTACGTGATCGGCTTGATCGACGAGCCCGGCTGGCGCGGCCTGACGGCGACGTTGACGCGACCGTCGATCTCGTCGTCCCAGTAGTCGGCGCTGCCGACCATCGCCAGGATCTGGCCGGTGCCCGGCTCTAGCGCGACGAGCGCTGCGTTTGTCAGGTCGTGGGCGTCACGCAGATCCTCGACGTGCTCGCGCACTATGCGCTCGCCAAGCTGCTGAAGGGACAAGTCCAGAGTCGTGGTGATCTCGAGGCCGCCGCGTGCCAACAAGACCGGGTCGAGGCTCTTCTCGAGGATGTCCTCGACGTACACCACGAAGTGCGGCGCCAGGAACAGGTCGTCGTCGCTGTCGCGGTACTCCATCTCCTGCTTGGCCGCCCTGTCCGCCTCGCTCTGCGAGATGTAGCCGGCCCGTACCATGAGATCGAGGACCACCTTCTGGCGCTCCTTCACGCGGCGCTGGACATCGGGGTCAGGGTCGAGCGGATCGAGCTGCCCCGGCAGCTGCGGCAGGCCCGCCAGCAGCGCGCTCTCGGCCAAGTCGAGCTCCTTGGCCGGCTTGTCGAAGATCGTTTGCGCCGCCGCCTCGATTCCGTACGCCAGGTTGCCGTAGTAGATCTCGTTGAGGTACCACTCGAGGATCTGGTCCTTGTCGTACTGCCGCGTCATGATCAGCGCGAGGATGATCTCCTTGGCCTTGCGCGTGTAGCTGCGGGCGATCCGCTCGTCGTAAGAGAACGCGACGTGGCGCACGAACTGCTGCGTGATCGTGCTGCCGCCGCCCAGCCCCGGCTCGCCCGTGAGCTCGCCCTGCATGGCGCGCAGGATTCCGGTCGCCTCCACGCCGGGGTTGGTGCGGAAGCTCCGATCCTCGACGGCGATGGTCGCGTCGATCACCGTCTCGGGGATGTCTTCGAGGGGCAAGTAAGTCCGCCGACCCTCGACGAACACCTCCCGGAGCAGCGTGCCGTTGCGGTCGTAGATGCGCGTGGTCTCGAAGAGCTCGCGCTCGTGCAGGTTGCCGAGCTTGGCCACGCCTTGATCCAGCTCGTCGGCCAGCATCGCGTAAGCGACGCCCACCGAGCCCAGCGCCGCTGCCAGCAGCAGCACCGGGACCAAGACGACGAGAGCCACGCCCAGGCCGACTGCCGACGCGGCAACGGCGCTGCCCTGGCGACTGCGGCGCAGCCGGCGCTCGAGGAGGATGCGCTCCGCTGGTGACAGGCTCACGGCCGCGATTATAGGGCACGCCGCGCGTGGCCGGAAGGAATCGAGGCCCCGGTGCTAGAATGGTCGAATGGCCCAGGCAGCCGCTTCCGACCAGCGCCGCGACCCGGCGATCACCGTCATCGGGCTGGGTCCGGGCGACCCGCGGCACATCACCGTGGCCGCGCGCGATGCGCTGGAGGGCGCGAGCGAGGTCTGGCTGCGGACCGAGAAACACCCGGCTCGCGACGCGCTGCCGCACGGGCTGGTCGTGCACTCGTGCGACGATCTCTACGAGGCCGCCGAGTCTTTCGACTACGTCTATTCGGCCATCGCGCGGCGACTCGTGGACGCCGCGGCTCGCGGCCCCGTCGTGTATGCCGTGCCCGGCGACCCCGCCACTGGCGAGTCGACGATCGGGCACCTGCGAGACGCCGCCCGCGAGAGAGGCTTGGAGGTGGAGGTCATGCCGGGCGTGTCATTCGTCGGGCCGACGCTCGAGCTGCTGGGATGGGACGCCCTCGACGGTCTTCAGCTGTCGGACGCAACCGCGCTCAACCTGCGCCACCACCCGGCGGTGGATCCGGACCGCCCGGCGCTCATCGCGCAGGTGTACAGCAGGCTCGTGGCAGCCGACCTGAAGCTGGGCCTGCTGGACGCGTACCCGCCCGAGCACCCGGTGACGCTGGTCTCGGGAGCCGGGGCGCCCGGCGCGTCCAGGGTGACGATGCCGCTCGCTGAGCTCGACAGGCACGACCTGTTCGGCGATCTTGCCACGCTGGCCGTGCCGCCGCTGCCGTACCCGGGCTCGATGCTCACTCTCGCCGAGGTGGTGGCTCAGCTTCGGGCGCCCGACGGGTGCCCGTGGGATCGCGAGCAGACGCATGAGAGCCTTCGGCCGTACCTGCTCGAGGAGACCTACGAGGTCCTCGACGCGCTCGACGCGGGCGACGACGAAGCGCTGGCCGAGGAGATGGGCGACCTGCTGCTGCAGATCGCCCTGCACGCACAGCTGGCGGCCGAGGACGGCTCGTTCACCCTGTCGACGGTCATACGGAACATCACCGAGAAGATCGTCCGGCGGCACCCGCACGTCTTCGGCGACGTGCAAGCCGACGACCCGGACCAGGTGCGCGTCGTGTGGGAGGACCTCAAGCGCGCCGAGAAGCGCGACGTGGGCAAGCCCGAGGATCCGTACTCCGGCATTCCGCGCGCTCTGCCGGCGCTGTCGCGCGCGCAGACGGTGCAGCGACAGGCGGCCACCCTGGGGGGGCTCGCGGACCCGCCGGCCGACGGCGCACTCGCTCGGCTAGCGGATGCCCCTGACGACGACGACGCCCGGGCCGCGGCGGTGGGGGACGCGCTGTGGGCGGTCGTGACGGTGGCGCGCACCTGGGGCGTCGACGCCGAGAGCGCCCTGCGCGAGGCCACCGCGCGCCACCAGCGAGAGCTCTCCGAGCAGGCGACCGACTAGCGCTCAGGGTGGGTCTCGCTTGGGCTCGTCACGAGCGATGGCGGCGCGCCGCGACCTTGGTGGGCCCTCTGGCGCTATGCTATCATGGGCGCATTCAGCGAGGAGAACAACAGACTGTCATGCGCGTGATACTGACCAACAACGTCCCCAAGCTCGGTGAAGTCGGTGATGTCTGCAACGTCGCGCCGGGCTACGGGCGGAACTACTTGATCCCACAGGGCTTGGCCATTCTCGCCACCCCCGGCGCCGTCAAGCAGATTGACGACCTCAAGCGCACGGAGGCGCGCCGCCAGGACAAGATCCGCGCCGAGATGTCCGACTTCGGCCAGCGGATCGGCAACCTCCACCTGAGCTTCACGGCGAAGGTCGGCGAGACCGGGCGGCTCTACGGCTCGATCACCGCGGCCAACATCGCCGACGAGATCGAGGCCGAGCTCGGTGAGCCCGTCGACCGGCGGAAGATCATCCTCGACGAGTCGATTCGGACGC
The DNA here is from genome assembly GCA_046259645.1 of Anaerolineae bacterium. Classification (GTDB taxonomy): domain Bacteria; phylum Chloroflexota; class Anaerolineae; order Epilineales; family Epilineaceae; genus JBJYWW01. The sequence continues at coordinate 3,446 of JBJYWW010000028.1, read as the reverse complement.
TCGGCAGTCACGTCGTGCCGATCCACCTGATGCCTGGCGTCGACGCCGCGGTCCATCTCGAGGTCGTGGCCGACGAGGAGATCGTCCCCGACATCGGCTTGACGGCGGAGCTCGACACCGAGGAGGCCGGCGAGGAGGCCGACGGGGAGCCCGCGGCAGAGCCCTACGGCATGGCCCCGGACGCTGCGGCCGACGTCGCTGCCCCTATCGCGACCGACGATCCGTCGGAGTGGGCGGACGCGCCGGACGCGGAAGGCGAGTCGCAGCCCCCGGAGGAGTAGCGGGGCCACAGGAGGACAGTGCATGGAGTCGTCGAGCAAAGAGGGCAACAGGATCATCCGGTTCCTAGTCGACAACGCCCACTGCGCTGAATGCGGCGCCCACTATCATGAAGAGGACGTGTACGTCCTCGGGCAGCTCGACCTCCGCATCTGGGACCTCGCCGCGGTCTGTCACAGCTGCTACACGCTGAGCGTGGTGCGCGCCGTGGTCCGCCCGCAGTCCGACCAGGTCAAGGCCGAGGTGGCGTACGATGGGGTTCCCGCCGATCGGCGGCGCGAGGTGCTGCACGAGATGACCGCCGCCGAGGTGCGTCACTTCGACGAGTTGCCGCCGATAGGCAAGGACGACGTCCTCGACGTCACCCATTTCCTGTGCGAGTTCGACGGCGACTTCCGCGGGCTCTTCGGCAAGGAGCCGGACGACACGCCGTGACGCCAAACCACGCTCGCATCCTGTCGAGCCCGAGCCGCACAACGGGGCTCGGGCTTCTCCTCTTAATAGGGGCTCTTCTCGCCTTCACCGCGCCCGCGACCGCTTGGCCGCTCGACCCTGGCGCGCCGCCTGGACCGATGGTCGGCGGTCGGGTAAGGGACCTGGTCACGCTGCGCCCCATCTCCGGGGCCGAGGTGTCGGGCGCCGGCCGCACCGTGCGCACCGACGACCGCGGGCGTTTCGAGCTCCACGTCCCGCCGGGCGAGCACGACCTGACGGCGCGTGCCGCCGGCCACACGGCGGCTACGGCCGTGGGACAGGCCGTCTCTGCCCTCCCGGTTCGGGTCGACTTCGAGCTTCCGCCGATCCAGGCCGACCACGCCGCGATGGCGGCGGCGGCAGTGCGCGTCAGGTCCGGCGGCGCGCGGGCCGCAGTCACTGCCGACGAGCCGTCGGGCGGCGCCGTGCAGGTCGTGTCGGCGCAGGCGGTCGTCGACGTGCCGGCGACGATCCGTGTGCTCATGCCCGACGGCGAGATCGTCGAGATGGACACCGACGAGTACCTCAAGGGCGTCGTGCCGGCCGAGATGGGCTACGTGTTCGCTAGGGCGCTCGAGGCGCTCAAGGCTCAGGCGATTGCATCGCGCACCTACGCGGCCCGCACCTGCCTGCCGGACTCAGCCGGTGACCCGGACGTCTGCGAGCCGGGCCTCGATGCCAACGTGGACACCACGACGCGAACGCAAGTGTGGCGTCCGACCCACTACGAGGTCAGCGACGCCGCGGTGGTGGCCACGCACGGCCAGGTCGTGCGCTACGGTGGGGAGCTCGTCCCGGCGCTGTTCTTCGCCCGCGCGCGACTGCGGACCCTGAGCAGCGAGGACAGCCCGTGCTGCGGCGGCGCTGTGTGGCCGTTCCTGCGGTCGGTCGCCTCGCCTGATCCGTTCGCGGCCCGGCGCGGCCACGGAGCCGGCATGAGCCAGGAGGGCGCGGCGACCCTCGCCGACTGGGGCGCCGACGCCGACGAGATCGTTACCTACTACTACACGTCCACCACCGTAGATCCACCACAGCCGACGCCGAGCGCCACTGCCGCGACGACCTCAGCGTCGATCGCCGGCGCCGACGGGTCCGCAGCCGCTGCCGGCGCGGCTGAGGGCCTGGGCGCCGCTGCGCGAGCCGGTGACACGACCGGGTCGGCGACGCGCGCCATCTCCGCGGCGCGAGCCGGCTCCGCGACGCTGGGCGCGGCCGACTTCGGCGCGGCGCCGAGCACGGATACCGGAGTGTCGGATGCGGGCTCGACCGACGACGTTCGCGGAGCCAGCGTGGACTCGACGGTCATCGAGGCCGACTTCCCGTTCATGGCCCTGGCCGGACAGTGGTCCGAGCTGGCCGAGGGGGTTCCCGAGGTCTCGGTCTCGGTGCGCACGAGCCGCGACGGCGTCCGCTGGTCCGAGTGGTCCGAGCTCGAGCCCGACGTCGACATGAAGGAGCCGCCGCGTGGCGGTGAGGTGTGGTCTCGGCTGCACGTCGCCCGCGGGACCTTCGCCCAGCTGCGCTTGACCACGCTCGGCGCCGACTCCCTCGATTCGGCCACGGTCCCCGACCGCTTGACGCTCCACTACCTGGACACCGACGCGGGACCGACGGCGCCCCGCCTGGGGACGCAGTCGACAAGACAGACTCTGACCGTGATCCCGCGCGCTGGGTGGGGGGCCGACGAGTCGCTGCGCTTCGGGCCCAGCGGCGAGGTCTGGCCGCCCGAGTACACCAAGCCTCTGGCGGAGATCGTCCATCACACGGTGACGGCCAACGACCCGGTCGATCCGGCGGCGATCGTGCGGTCGATCTACTACTACCACGCGGTCACCCGAGGGTGGGGCGACATCGGCTACAACTTCCTCGTCGACCACCGCGGCAACGTGTACGAGGGCCGCTTCGGCGGGGAGAGCGGCGACAGGATCGTCCAGGGCGGGCACGCGCTGCAGTACAACGTCAACACGATCGGCGTCGCCGTCCTCGGGACGTTCACCGAGGCCGATCAGCAGCCGCGCGCCGAGAGCCTGGACGGGCTGGTCACCGTGCTCGCGCACAAGGCGCGCCGCTTCGGCATCGAGCCGTTCGCCCCCGTCAACCTGGCCGGCACCGGCTTCGATTACAGCATCCTCGGGCATCGCGACGTCCTACCCGGCCACACGGTGTGCCCAGGCGACGGCCTCCATGAGCTCCTGCCGCAGATTCGAACCAGCGTCGACCGCCTGATCGACGAGCTGTCGGATCCGGGCGCGTCGACGGACCCGCCGCCGAGCGACACGCCGACCTCGCGCCCACCCACGGCGACGAGGCGACCGCCCAGCGCGACCCCCGCGCCGCCCAGCGCGACTCCCGCGCCGCCTACGGTGACGTCGCCGCCACCTGCCGGCTGCGTCGAGATGGTCGCAGACGGCGGATTCGAGGACGGCAGCGCGGCATGGATGCGCTCCGGCGCCTACCACACAAGCTGGGACGCGCACAGCGGCGACTGGGCGATGTTTGTTGGCCTGCGGAACAACGACCCCGACGAAGGCGCCAGCGCCGCCGCTTGGCAGGACGTCGATGGCCCGTTCGGCGACCTCGGCGGTGGCTCCGCCCGGCTCGCCTTCGCGCTGCGGACGCAGGCATTCGCTGGCGACCGGCTGGTGGCCCACGTGCTGGACGAGGACGGGGCGGCGGTGGCCTTGCAGACCTTC
>JBJYWW010000027.1:0-18649 GCA_046259645.1 Anaerolineae bacterium | reverse complement strand
ACGCCGCTGCCGACCGCGACGGATACGCCGCTGCCCACAGCTACATTCACGGCCACATACACGCCGACGGCGACGAGCACGCCGCCAGCGGCAGCTACGAACACGCCACCACCAACGGCGACTGACACGCCGCTCCCGACAGCGACGGACACCCCGTTGCCGACAGCGACGGACACCCCGTTGCCGACAGCGACGGACACCCCGTTGCCGACGGCAACGAATACGCCGCTACCGACAGCGACGGACACGCCGCTACCAACAGCGACCTACACTGCCACGTTCACTCCCACGGCTACAAACACGCCGACGCCGTGGCTGACCATTGTTGTCCCGCCAACCGCGACGCCCGACCAAGGCGCGCCTTCGCCAACGCCCACGCCGCGCAAACGCATATACAGCAACCAGGAGCTGATTGTCGGCGGCGCATCGCTCAACGTCCCACCCGGACAGCGGCGGCAGCCGTCAGCGACGCCGACCCCTGTAGAGCGGCCACGGGCCCATCCAGGTCCGGATAGATGGCCACTGCATCGATGGCAGATGCTCCGCTGGCCAATGCTGGTCGGCAAGGTGGAGCCACAGCCGATGTAGGTCTTCTCGGCTTCCTGGCTGGGTGGATGCCGTCAGGAAACGGAGAGTCTACGTACATAGACTCGGACTGGGCCTCGCGGCACCGACTGCTGGCACACGAAGAGTCTGTGCACGTAGACTCGGGAGCGGCTCGGGCGCGGATATGCCGCGGCGACCGACGTGCGACACAGGCAGTCTATGTACGCAGACTCCGGCGCAGCTCGATGGCGACGTCCGCGTGCGGACGGCAGATGTCTACGTACGCGGACTCCACTAGCTCGGCGGCGGGGCTAGCAAGTCAGGAAACGGAGAGTCTGCGCACGTAGACTCGGCAGGGTGCGGCAGGGCGCGGCAGGGTGCGGTAGGGCGCGGCGGGGCGCGGCGGGGTGCGGTAGGGCGCGGCAGGGTGCGGCAGGGCGCGGCAGGACGCGGGAGTCAGGTTACTTCGGGGGCCGCGCTTGGATCGTAGCCGACCCACCTGATGCCCGGCATGCCGGCGAAGCGAGTTGCCATCACCGCGAGCGCCTCGGGGTTGTTGTCGATCAGGTGGAAGCGGCGACCGAGGTTGGCCGCCGCCACGCCGGCCGTGCCGCTGCCGGCGCAGAAATCCAGCACCAGGTCACCGGGATCGGAAGAGGCGGTCACTATGCGGTTCAGGACGCCCAGCGGCTTCTGTGTCGGATACCCGGTACGCTCCGATCCCGACGTCGGTACGATCGTGTGCCACCATGTGTCGGTCGGCAGCTTGCCGCGCTTCGCCTTCTCCGGACCGACCAGGCCCGGCGCCATGTAGGGGATGCGCTCGACGGCGTCGGCGTTGAACGTGTACGACCTGGGATCGCGCACGTACACCAGGATGTTGTCGTGTTTCGCCGGCCAGCGGCGACGCGGGCGCCCGCCGAAGTCGTAGGCCCAGATGATCTCGTTCAGGAAGCTGGCCCGGCCGAAGATCGAGTCGAGCAGCACCTTGCAGTAATGGACCTCCCGGTAGTCTATGTGGAAGTAGAGCGTGCCGGAGGCCGACAGAACGCGCCGCGCCTCGACCAGCCGCGGCTCGAGCCAGCCGAGGTAGTCGTCGAAGGCATCATCGAAGGTGCGTACCGAGAGCTCGCGCGCCGAGTAGCGCTTGTCACCGAAGCCGGTCCGCTCGCCTGTCTCCGACCGCCGCGTCTCAAGCCGGACATAGCGCCGATCGCGGCCCGTATTGAACGGCGGGTCCACGTAAATCAGGTCGGCCGACCCAGCGTTCATCGCTCGCAGCGCGTCGAGATTGTCGCCGAGCTCAACCGTGCCACGTGGCTGCTCGGTCCCTACCATGGCACGCCGGCGACCCTGGGCAGCGCGGGTCGACCGTGAGGCGGTGAACCCGACTCATCGGGCAGCGCGGGGCACCTCGGCGACCGCGTCCCCGGCCCGATCGTGCCACGGGCAACATCGCGCTCTAGCACGGGGAAGGCCCGTTGGGGTCCGGCCGGGACAGCCGCGGGCGCGATGCCGCCGCGGGCGGAATCACCCCGCTGCCACCGTCAGCACCGCAGCCTGCGCGCCGAGTCGGTTGCTCTTCAGGTTCGCGAGCGCCGTGTTCGCCTCCGTGAGCGGGTACGTTTCGATGTCCGTGCGCAGCGGTATCCGCGCCGCGAGGTTCAGCAGCTCGGCCGCGTCGGACCGTGTGTTGGCCGTGACGCTGACGATGGACTTCTCTCGAAACAAGTGGCGGTCATAGTCGAGCTCAGGCACGCGATCGGTGTAGATGCCGGCGAGCGCCAGCGTTCCACCGGGCCGCAGCGCCTCCATGGCGCCCGGTATGAGCCAGCCGGCCGGCGCGAAGCTGATGGCGTGATCGACGCACTCCTCCGGCACGTCGCCGGCCTGCCCGGTCCAGCTGGCGCCCATCGCGCGCGCGCGGATGAGCGCGTCCTCGGTGCGGCTAGCGACGAAGACCTCGCAGCCCCACGCAACGGCGATCTGCAGGGCGATGTGCGCTGAGGCGCCGAAGCCGTAGAGCGCGAGCGGGCTGCCCGGACGCAGCCCGCTCTGCTTCAGCGCTCGATAACCAATGATCCCAGCGCAAAGCAGTGGCGCCACGTGAGCGTCGTCGCCGAGTTGCTCCGGTATCGGGTGGGCGAACGCCGCCGGCACCGCAGCGAGCGTAGCATAGCCACCATGTCGGTGGTAGCCGGTGAACACGGGCGCGCTGCACAAATTCTCGCGGCCCTGCACGCACGGTCCGCACTGGCCGCACATGCGGTTGACCCACGAGATGCCGACGCGATCGCCGAGCCTCAGCCGCGTCACCGCCGTGCCTGCCTCTTTGACGCGGCCGACGATCTGATGCCCCGGCACCAGGGGCAGGGTCGGCACGTCGATGTCGGCCTCGACGATGTGCAAGTCGGTGCGACAGACCCCGCAGACGGAGACCTCTACCAGCACCTCGTCGGGAGCGATCACTGGATCATCGACCTCGGCCGGCCGCAAGGGGCCAGTGTCGGCCGGCCGCAAGGGGCCAGTGTCGGCCGGCCGCAAGGGGCCTGTTTCGGCCGGTTTCAAGGCGCCTGTCTCTACCGGCGCAGGCGACTCCAACAACATCGCGTCCATCTGACGCCCCCGTCGTGGTCGAGCGCGGCGTCTGGATGCTGCCAGCCGGCCGCACCCAGTTGCGCTCGGCGGCACCCTACCAGACGCCCCTGGCACCGTCAATCGCCGAGCGGGACAACGCAGAGGCCGCAGCGCGATGGCTGCGGCCTAAAAGCCTTGCTGTGGCGGGAGCGACGGGATTCGAACCCGCGATCTCTGGCTTGACAGGCCAGTGTGTTAGGCCGCTACACTACGCCCCCACAGCGGCCCGGAATGCTATCATAGCGCCCCAAGCCTGTCAAGGGTTTTTGGGGCCATTGGGCCCGCTGCTGCGCCTGCCGCTAGGCCCGCTGCTGCGCCTGCCGCTAGGCCGGCCGTTGGTCCGGCCGCTAGGCAAGGATCGAGCGGGCTGCCTCGAGCGCCTTCTCGACGCCGTCCGGGGTGACTTGGTAGTGCGTCACCGCGCGCAGCTGAGTGCCGCCGATGGGCAGCAGCCACACGTCGCGCTCGCGCAACCTGGCGGCGAAATCGGCAGGCCTTACTCCGTCGTGCTCGAGCCCGAAGATCACGATGTTGGTCTGGACGCCGTCTAGATCTATCCGCACGCCAGGCATCTCCGCGAGCCCTTCGGCCAGGCGCCGCGCGTTGACGTGGTCCTCGACGAGCCGGTCCACCATTGTTTCCAGGGCCACGATCCCTGCTGCCGCAATCACGCCGGCCTGTCTCATCCCGCCACCCAACATCTTGCGCGCCCGGCGCGCACGCTGGATGAAGACATCGCTGCCGCAGACGAGGCTGCCGACCGGCGCGGCGAGTCCCTTCGACAGGCAGAACGAGACCGAGTCGGCATCCGCAGCGAGCGCCGCGACGGAGGTCCCGAGCGCGGCGGCGGCATTGAACAGCCGGGCGCCGTCAAGGTGCACCGCGAGCGAGTGCTTGTCCGCCACGTCACGCACCGACGCCATGTAGCTCTCGTCGAGCACCGCCCCGCCGCAGCGGTTGTGGGAGTTCTCGAGGCACACCAGGCGTGTGGGTGGGAAGTGAGGGTCGTCCGCGCGCACGGCACTCTCGATGTCCCCGAGATCGAGCCGACCGTCCGGCAGGTTGGGGATCGGGTGGGGGTGAATGCCGCCGAGCGCAGCGGTCCCGCCGGCCTCGAACAAGAACGTGTGGTTCTGCGCACCGAGAATGATCTCGTCGCCACGCCCGCAGTGCGCGAGCATGGCCGCCAGGTTGGCCATGGTGCCGCTGGGGACGAACACGGCGGTCTCCTTGCCCATCCGGGACGCCGCCATCTCCTCGAGCTTCGCGACCGTGGGGTCGTCCCCGAACACGTCGTCGCCCACGGGGGCGGCCGCCATGGCGGCGCGCATCTCGGCCGTCGGATGGGTGACGGTGTCCGACCTGAGATCGACTACCTCGGGCGGCCGCACGTGAACTGTCATGCCGTGCCATCCTTGTCGCCGGCGGCCTCTGCGGTGCAGTGCGGCCGCGCGTGGACTCTCATGCCGTGCCATCCTTATCGCCGCCGGCTTCCGCGACGTAGCGCTCGAGCGCCGCGGCACCGTCTGCTAGCCTGGCCAGCGTCGTGTCGCGCCCAATCAGCTCGAGAGTGCCGAACAGCGGCGGTGTGACTCGGCTGCCGGTCACCGCAACACGGACTGGCTGCAGCAAGGGACCTAGATTGACGCCGCGCTGCTCAGCAAGCTCCCGCAGGCGGCTCTCGAGCACCTCTTCCCGCCAGTCATCGGCGGCGACTGCCTCCAGGGACGCGGACGCAGCGCGGAACAGCTCGAGCGCCTGCGCCGCGTCGTGCTTCTTCGGCACCATGTCTGCCGGCTCGGGCTCCACCGTTTCCAGCCAGAACAGCGCCAGCTTGTCGGCCGCCTCGGCCAGCGTCGTCAGCCGCTCGCGGACGAGCGGCACCATCCGCTTGACGTCGTCGACCTCGGCCGGCAGCCCGGCGGACCGCAGGAACGGCATTATCCGCGCCGCGAGCTCGTCCACTCCCAGCGCCCGGATGTAGGCGGCGTTCATCGCGTCCAGCTTGTCGAAGTCCCACCGGGCCGGAGCCGGGCGGATGTCCTCCAGCCGGAACCGCTCCACCGCCTCGCCTAGCGAGAACGTCTCCTCGTCGCCGTAGGTCCAGCCGAGCAACGCCAGGAAGTTGACCATCGCCTCCGGCAGGTAGCCGTTGTCGCGGTACCAGCGCACTTGCGCGCGCTCGCCCGACTTGCGCTTCGACAGCTTGCCCTTGCCGTCGGGGCTGAGCACCAGCGGCAGGTGCACCCACACCGGCTGAGGCCATCCGAGGGCCTCGTACAGCCGCAGCTGGATCGGCGCGCTCGGGATCCACTCATCGGCCCGCAGCACGTGCGTGATGCCCATTAGGTGGTCGTCGACCACCACCGCGAAGTGGTAGGTGGGGTAGCCGTCGCTCTTCATGATGATCACATCCTCGAGCTCCGACGCTCGGAACGTGACCTCGCCGCGGATCTGGTCGTGCAGGGTGACCGAGCCCTCGAGCAGCATCTTGAGCCTTAGGACGTGTGGTTCACCCTCGGCGGCACGCCGTGCGGCCTCCGCCGGGTCCAGCTCGCGACAGCGGCGGTCGTAGCCCATCTTGAGGCCCTGCTGCGCTCTCTCCTCACGCACTTGCTGCAGCCGCTCCGGCGAGCAGAAGCACCGGTATGCGTCGCCTTGCTCGAGCAAGCGGTCGGCGTGCTCGCGATAGAGGTCCAGCCGCAGGCTCTGCTGGTAGGGCGCGTAAGGGCCGCCTACGCCTGGTCCCTCGTCGGGGGCGAGACCGAGCCAGGCCAGCCCCGACAGCAGGTCCTCGAGCGACTCCTCCACCAGGCGCGTGCGGTCGGTGTCCTCTATCCGGATCACGAACCGCCCGCCTCGTGAGTGCGCGAACAGCCAGTTGAACAGCGCCGTCCGCGCCGTACCCACGTGCATGTGCCCTGTGGGGGACGGAGCTATGCGCACGCGCACGGGTCGCTCGGGCTCGTCCTGCGAGCCGGATGCCGTCAATCCCTCAGCGGGGTCCATTGGCCATGCCTTTCCGGGCTTGCCGGGCCCTCCGGGTCCACGATCCACGTCGCCTGCCTGGCTTCCAAGGGCGAGCGCCGCGCTACCTGACCTCTACGGGCGCGCCGCGCTGCCTGACCTCTACGGGCGAGCGCCGCGTTACCTGAACTCCAGCGGCCTGCGCCGCGCGATCACGCTCTGGACGAGACCTATCGCCGCCATCAGCGACACCAGGCTGGAGCCACCGTACGACACGAACGGCAGCGCCAGCCCCGTGACCGGGATCAGCTGCAACACGACGCCGACGTTGACGAACGTCTGCGCCAGCAGGTACGAGGCGACGCCCACGGCTATCAAGTAGCCCGCCTTGTCCTGGGCCAGCCCTGCGGCGCGGAGCACCCGCCAGACCACGAGCGCAAGCAGCCCGAGCAGCGCCACCCCGCCGATGTAGCCTAGCTCCTCGGCTACGAGGGCGTAGATGTTGTCGGTGTACACAAGTGGCAGCCACCCGCCCTGCGACTGCAACCCGCCTGCGTAGCCTGTCCCCGTGAGGCCGCCATTGCCCACCGCGAGCAAAGTCTGGATGTTCTGGTAGCCCTCCCGCAGGGGCGCCACGTCCGGGTCGAGCAGGGCGGTGATGCGCATCAGCTGGTACGGCTTGATGACACCGGCGGCCAGCACGATCATCGCCAGCGGCGCGGCTGCCAGCGCCAGCAAGCTCAGGTGCAGGGGCCTGACGCCGGAGGCGAACAGCATGCCCACCCAGATCGCCCCGAGCATGACCGCCGTCGAGAGGTCCGGCTGCTGCATCACGAGGACCATGGGCACGCCGACGAGCACGGCCGAGCCCATGATGGTCTTCCACTCCCGAGCGTCGTGGCCCTCGAAGTACGCCGCGAGGCACACGATCAACGCCACCTTGGCCAGCTCGCTAGGCTGCAGCAGCACCAAGCCGGCGCTGAACCAGCGCTGGCTCCCGCCGAGCAACGTGCCGAAGAGCGGCAGGGCTAGCAGCAGGGCTATCGTGCCCAGATAGATCCACTTCCAGAGCGCGAGCACGACCCGATACTCGGTGATCGCCGCCAGACCAAGGACCAGCGCACCGATGAGGGCGAACACCGATTGCTTCAGCACCAAGTCGTCCCATGCGCGCACGGTCTGGCCGCCGCGCAGGGTGGCGCTGTAGAGCATCGCGATGCCGATGGCGACGACGGCCGCGACGCCGAGGATCATCACCCAGTCGTAGGCGCCAAGGCGTTGCCACCTGACGTCGGGCAGCCGCCACGCGCGCCCCGCGACGTGAACCGTCATGCTCGCCGGACTCTCCTAGCCGATGCCGCCGGCCGCGTCGCCGCGCCCCGTCCGATCGAGGGGGATCTCGGCGACGAGCCGGCCGCCAGCCTCGAGCTTGATCTCAACGTCGTCGCGCACCACCCTCACGTGCCGCGAGATGGACTCGATGATCTCGTCTCGTATCTCGTCGAGCTCGGCCGGCGTGATCTGCGCTCGGTCGTACTCGAGGACGAACTTCAATCGCTCCTTGGCCACGGCGCCCGACGACTTGAGCCTCTCGGGCCGGCCAATCAACCGGTCCAGCCAGCTCACGATGCACCCCCGTGTGTTGCCCCGCCCCGTATCGCGCCGGCGAGACGTGCCAGCAGCCCCTCCTCGACCACCTCGAGACTCAAGAACGGGACTTCCTCGCCATCGAGGCGCGCCGCCATGTTGTGGAACGCCATCCCCGCGCGGGAGCTGTCCTGCAGCGCGACCGGCTCTCCGCGGTTGGTGGCGGCAACGATCGACTCGTCCTCCGGAACGACCCCCAGCACGGGGATCTGGAGGATGTCGAACACGTCGTTGGTGTCCATCATGTCGCCCTTGGCGACGAGCGACGGCTTGATACGGTTGACGACCAGGCGCGGCGTTGCCTTGCCGGCCGCCTCGGCCAGGCCGATCACTCGGTCGGCGTCGCGGACGGCCGACACCTCCGGCGTCGTGATGAGCACGACCTCGTCGGCTGGAGCCAGCGCGTTGCGGAAGCCCTGCTCGATGCCCGCCGGAGAGTCGATCAGGATGTAGTCGGCGTGGTCGCGGAGCGCCTCGCAGGCGTCACGCATGTCGTCCTCGGTGACGTCGTCCTTGTCGGAGTGCTGGTCGGCCGCGAGCAGCGTCAGCCCCGGCACGCGCTTGTCCTTGATGAGGGCTCGCTCGGCGTCGACCGCGCCCCGGACCACATGCACCAGATTGTAGACGACTCGGTTCTCTAGCCCCATGACGACGTCCAGGTTGCGCAAGCCGATGTCGCCGTCGATGACCACGACGTTGTGGCCCCGTCTGGCGAGCGCCACGCCGATGTTGGCCGTTGCGGTCGTCTTGCCCACGCCGCCCTTGCCCGACGTGAGCGTCACTACTCGTGCGGCCATGCCGATCCTCCTTCCTGCTCCCCCGTGGCCGGGCGACGCGCTACGACCACGCGTCGACAACGATCCTGCCGTCCTCCTGTCGTGCGACCTCTGGCTCTGGCTGACGATCCGGCTCCTCCGGCGCCCGCGCCAGCGCGGGACCGATCCGCAGCTGCGTCGGCGCGAGGTCCAGGGCGCAGACCACCGCGCTGTCGCCGCCCTCGGCGACGCCCGCTTCGACGATGCCCCGCAACCTGCCCCAGACGACCACGCTCTCACCGGCGATGACCTCAGCGCCCGGATTAACGTCGCCCAGGATGATCACCGAGCCGTCGTGGGCGACGCGCTGGCCGCTCCGCAGGGTACCGGTGACCACCAGCGCTCCGCCGGGTGCGCCTGGCGGTCGGACGGCAGCGGGACGGCCACGGTCCTTGTCGGCGCCGGCACGGCTTCCGGTGCCTGCCCGAGTGGCGGACCCCGAGCCGGTCCCCGCGCCGGTTCCCGCGCTGGTTCCAGCGCTGGATCCTGCGCCAGTCCCGGCGCCGGCGGGATCCTCGGCGGCGGCTGACGCCGTCGACACCACCGCCGTGAGCTCCATCGATGCGTCGGACACGACGTCCGCGAGCGTGGCCGCCAGAGCCATGTCCAGGGGCCTGACCGGCAGCTCGAGCGTGACCGACGCTCCCGAGAAGAAGGCGTTCGATCGCCGCTCCAGCTGCTGCCGAAGGCTCTCGGCGAGCTCCTCGGGCGATGCCGAGCCCGTCACCTGAATCCGCAGCCCGTCGCCTCGTCCTTTCACGGCGATGGGAGGCTTCGGTGGCGTCGGCATCTCGTGGGGCGCGTCGCGAACGCTCATCCGTCGGCTCCTTCACCTGCCGCGCCCGCCGGCTGCGCCGGCTCACCCGCCGTGTCCGCCGGCTGCGCAGGCTCGGCCGGCTGCGTGGTCGGGGTGCAGTCGAGGCACGGCGTGGCGGTTGCCGGCGGCGACCAGGCCGGCAGCCCGAAATACGCCCGCAAGATCTGCGCGGCCACGGGCGCCGCGTGCCGCGAGCCCTCCAACACGTAGTCCAACCCCGAACCGTCGATGAACACCGCCAGTGCGATCTCCGGATCGTCGTATGGCGCGAAGGCCACGAACCACGCGTGGGTGAGAAGGTTGCCGTCGCTGTCGCGCCGACATGGGTACAGCGTGTCGGCGCCGGCCTCGTCGCCAATGTAGTCGCAGAACATGGCGGTGCCCGTCTTGCCCGCGACCGCGACCTGGGTCGGAAGGTGCGTCCAGGCGGGCAGCGCCGTGCCGTAGACGACGGCCCCGCGCATACCGCTCCGCACCGTGGCCAGGTTCTCCGGCGACACGGGCACCTGCGCCCACTCGCGCTCGGGTCGAGCCACCACCTCGCCGTCTGCGCGGACCACCCTGTCGACCAAGCGGGGCTTGTAGAGCCGTCCACCGTTGGCCACGGCCGCGGCGACTCGCGCCATCTGCAGCGGCGTGACCAGCGTGTTGGCCTGGCCGATGCCCATGTCGTAGGTCAGACCGGTGGTCCAGAAGTCGCCGGACCAATCGGCCAGCCACTTCTTGGTGGGCACTCGACCAGCAGCCTCGCCGTAGAGCTCGATGCCGGACGTCGCTCCCAGGCCGAACGCCCGTGCGTACTCCGCCAAGCGGTCGCTGCCCAGCCCGTCCTGACGGTGGGACTCGTCGATGTAGCTGCCCGCGATCTGGTAGAAGAACACGTTGCACGAGTGAGCGATGGCGCCCTCGATGTCGAGCCAGCCGTGCCCGCTGCGCAGCCAGCAGAAGAACGGCGTCGACTCCTCCGGATTGTACTCGTTGGTCAGGGAGATGTGCCCGGGATCGAAGATCTTGGTCCGCGGCGTGATCAGCCCTTCCTGCAACGCGCCGGACGCCGTGATCAGCTTGAACGACGAGCCCGGGGCGTACTGGCCGGCGATGGCTCTGTTGAGCAGCGGGAGGTCGGGGTCGCTCAGCAGGGCGGCGAACTCCTCGGGGCGCGCCCCCGTGGACAGCATGTTGTTGTCGTAGTTTGGCAGCGAGACCAGGGCTCGAACGTCGCCGTTTCGCGGATCCAGCGCCACCACGGCCCCCGACCGCGCGCCGGTGTCCCGCAACCCGGCCGCGAGCGCCTCCTCGACAGCCGCCTGGAACTCGGCGTCGATCGTTAAGCGCAGGCTGTGCCCGGAGACCGCGGCGCGCGTCTCGCCAATCTGGCGCTGCTCCCGCCCAGTTGCGTCGATCTCGACGATCTTCTCGCCCTTCCGCCCCCGCAGGTAGCGCTCGTACGTGGCCTCGAGACCGTCGCGCCCGACGACGTCGTAGATGCGGTAGCCGCTCGCCAAGTACTCGTCGAGCTGATCGCGCGGGATGCTGCCCGTGAACCCCAGGATCGGTCCGAGCGTGGCGCCGGTCGGGTACTCGCGAACTGACGACTCGCCGATCATCACGAACGGCATCTCGACGGTGGCCTCGAACAGCGCGAAGGCCGCCACCCGCGGTACGTTGCGAGCGACCGGCACCGGATCCCAGTGCGACCGGTCAATGGCGCCCGTGGCCGTGCGCGGCAACAGATCGTAGAGGCCGGGCTCGTCGGCGTCGAACACCTCGAGCGCCTCCGTGCTCTGCCCCGCCGCCGCCCTGGCCGCGGCCTGCCGCGCGGCACCAGCGCGGAGCTCCAGGCCCAGGATGTCGGCCAGCGCCGCGAGCTGACGCTGCCGGTCGCCTTCGTCCTCGGGCAGCGCCGCGGGCACGACCGACACCGTGAACCGCGGCGAGTTGCGCACCAGCTGACGGCCCTCCGAGTCGTAGATGACGCCTCGGTCGGCCTCTATCTCGCGCGGCACAAACGAGTTGGCCTCCGCCTGTCTGCGCAGCTCGGCGCCTCGCGCGAACTGGATGTGCCAGAGCTTGGCGGCGAGCAGCGTGAACGCTACGACGACCACAACGCGCAGAACGACGAGGCGCGTGCGCGGCACGACCTGCTCGGAGGCGGGGGCGCTCACCCTAGGTCTCCCATTCGATGCGCGGGCCGGCGACGCTCCTGGCCAGCGCTCGCAGCGGCAGATACAGCACGGGCAGCCACAACAGGTTCAGGGCCGCCTCTGGCAGGATCTCACGGGTTATCACAGCTGCGTCCCAGTCCAGCTCGCCCCCGGCCAGGGGAATCAAGGAGCGCTGAGCGACGATGAACGCCGCGGTGGCGACCGCTACCAGGAGCCACGGGATCAGCATGTTGGTGGCGAAGAAGCGCCCGCGGCCCATCGACACGACCAGCACGGCGGCCAGCAGGGGCAACGTGTAGAAGCCCATCGGCGCCGGCGACACCGCGTCGAGCATCAGCCCTGCCGCCACGGCCCACCAGGCGCCCGGAACCGGTCCTCGGAACAGAGCCCAGCAGACGACCGCGATGAGCGGGAGGAACGGCTTGGTCTGGCCGAGTGCCGCCGCCGGCATCAGCGTCGACTGGGCGATGACGATGGCGGCCAAGATGGCGGTATAGAGATAGGGCGTCATCGCCGCGTCCCGGCTGGCGTCACTCGCCCGACCTGTCCGCTGGCGGCCCCAGAGGGGCGAACGTGTCCGCGGCTTCCTCCTCCGACAGCGGGATCCAGTCGCGTACTACAAGGGCCACCTCGAGCGCTCCGAAGCCCACCGCCGGCCGGACGACGGCCTCCTGGTGCGTGTGCTCGTCGCTCTGCCTCACCTCGACGACCTGCCCGATCAGGATTGACGGTGGGAAGCGCTGCGACAGGCCGCTCGTGTAGACGAGATCGCCCTCCTGCACGACCGGCGCCTCACCCTCGAGGTCCTGCCGGATGTACCGCAGCACAAGCTCGCCGGTCGTCGAGCCGAACACCACGCCAGTCTCGCGCGTTCGCTCTATGCGGCCCTGGACGCGGCTGGCCGGGTCGGTGATGAGGAGCACGTCGCTCCAGTGAGGCGCAGCGTGGACCACCTGGCCCACCAGACCGACGTGGTTTGCCACCGGCATCCACTGCTCGACCCCCTCGGCGGCGCCGACGTTGAGCTTCACCGTGTGCCGCAGGTTCCCCGGCTCCTCCGCCACCTTCTCGCCGATCACGCTCACGCCCATGAGGTCGAGGTCGACGCGGTCGCGCTTGAATACCAGCTCCGATCGCAGCGCCTGGTTCTCCCGGGTGAGGTCGACCACCTTGGCGTTCGTGGTCGTGAGCTCGGCGTTTTGCTCCTCGAGGAACTCGTTGCGCCGACGCAGGCTGTCCATGTCCTGTGCGCCAGAGATGGCACCCGTGACCGTGTTCGAGCCGCTGGTCAGGATGCGCTGGACAGGGGTCAGCGCGCGGCCGACAGCGTCCGACACTACTCGGGCGCCGGGCACCTGCGCCGCCGCCATCGCCGTGGCGCCAAGCACTATCAGGGCCATGACCAGGAGCTGGCGATCCTGACCTCGCACCATTTACCCTAGGCTAGCCTCGCGACACGGCGGCACGCTGGGTCGAAGCGAGCACCGATTCCAGGGAGTCGAGGTCCTCCAAGACCAGGCCCGCGCCGCGCGCCACGCACGCCATCGGGTGCTTGGCCACGTTGACCGTCATGCGGGTCTCCTCGGCCAGCCGCGCAGCGAGCCCCCGCAGCAGCGACCCGCCGCCGGCGAGCATGATCCCTTGCTCCATCAGATCCGCTACCAGCTCCGGCGGCGTATCGTCGATGGCGTCGCGCACCACGTCGATGATCGTCTGGAGCGGCCCCGCCAGCGCCTCGCGAATCTCGATCGAGCTGACCTCGATCGACTGCGGCAGGCCGGTCAACAGATTGCGGCCGCGCATGCTCATCGTGAGCTCTTTCTCGAGGGGGAAAGCCGATCCGATCTCGTGCTTCAGGGACTCGGCCATGCGCTCGCCGATCGACAGGTTGTACCGCTGTCGAGCGTACGCGATGATGGCCTCGTCCATCTCATCGCCGGCCACCCGCAGGCTCCGTGAGACCACGATGCCACCCAGCGAGATCACCGCGACCTCGGTGGTGCCGCCGCCGATGTCGACGATCATGCTCCCCATCGATGCCGTCACCGGCAGTCCCGAGCCGATCGCCGCCGCCATCGGCTCCTCGATGAGGTACGCAGACCGAGCGCCGGCGCTGAGGGCGGCGTCGTGAACGGCTCGCTTCTCGACCTCGGTGACGCCCGACGGGATGCCGATCACGACGCGCGGCTTGGGCAGCGGCGTCAGGGAGCGCTCGTGGACCTTGTGGATGAAGTACACGAGCATCTTCTCGGTGATGTCGAAGTCGGAGATCACGCCGTCCCGCAGCGGGCGGATGGCGACGATGTTGGCGGGGGTGCGGCCGATCATCTTCTTCGCGTCGGCTCCGATGGCCAGCACGGTGCGCGAGCGCTTGTCGATGGCGACGACCGAGGGCTCGTTGATGACTATGCCTTCATTGCGCACCATCACCAGCGTGTTGGCGGTGCCCAGGTCGATGCCGATGTCTCTGGAGAAGATGCCCAGCAGGGAGTTGATGGGACTGAACAAGAGGTACTCCTACGGTGGGCAGCAACAAACGAGGGCCCGCCGCCGCTGCCTTCGCGCGCCGCTCCAAGTATACCACACGGCACCTGCCGGCCATCGGGCAAAGCGAAGCGGGGGAACGATCTCGAACCCCCGCTTGCGTCGTGCGTATTCGCGGTTTCGGCCACGCTGGCCGGACCGGCTTCGGGCTAGTCCCCGGACCCCTCGCCAGGCTCCTCTGCGGGCGAATCCACGTCCTCGCCGGCCCCTGTCTCCTCGCCCTCGGGCACCTCGCCCTCCTCGAGCTCCTCGGCCTCCGCCTCCAGCTCCTCGAGCGCCGCCATGCGCAGCGCGGTAACTCGAGCCACGACCTCTTCGGGGTCGCTGAGGATCGTGAAGTCCCTGCCGGTGGCCAGGTCCGCCACCGTGATGACCGACCCGATTTCTGCCAGGTCGCTGGCGTCCACCTCGAGCGATGACGGGAGATCCGCCGGCAGCGCCTCGACCTGCACCGCCGTCAGCAGCACGTCGAGCAGCGCCTCGTTCGCCCTAACGAGCTCCGGCTCGCCGGTGACATGCACCGGGACGTCGGAGCGCACCGCCTCGTCCATCGCCACTTCCAGGAAGTCGGCGTGCATGAGATCCAGCTTCGTCACGTGGCGCTGGTAGTCACGCACGAGGGCCAAGCGCGGGGCGTCCTCGCCGTCGACCTCGATCGACACCACGCTCGAGGTGCCCGCCGCCGCCAGTACCTTGCGCAGGAGCTTGCTGTCCGCCTGCAGCGACACGGGGTCGGTGTGCCGCCCGTAGACGACGATCGGCGTGAGCCCGTCGCGCCGCAGCTGCTTGTTCTTCTTCCCTCGTTCCGTGCGCACCTGCGCCGGCAACGTGATGTAGTCCGCCATGTGTCAACTCCTAGGCCAACAGGTCTGTGGCCAAAGCGGAATTATAGGGATCGGCAATCAGGCCACCAAACAGGCGGCGCTATCCCGTCAGCGCCAGGCGATCGGGAGGAAGAGCGTTCCCGCTGGAGCCGGCGTGGCGGTCGGGACCGACGTAAGTGTCGCGATCGGCGTCACCGTGACGTGGGGTGTCGCAGTCGGTGTGCCTGTGACGTCAGGCGTCGCGCTGGCCCCTGGCGTTCCAGTGCCATCCGGCGTCGTGCTGGCAGGCGGGGGCGAGGGGCGATCCGGTGTCGTCGACGGCGTCGGCGGCGTTGACGTCGCAATCGCCGACGCTGTCGGGCTCGACGTGGCGGTGGCTGTCGGCCCCGGGCTCGGCGCGTCGACGAGGCTCGCCCAGGCGTAGCCGGCGGAGGCGAAGCAGGTGACGATGGGCGGAGACGGTCCGCACGGGTTCTGGATGCGCTCCGTGCCGTCGAACGGGCCCTCGAAGGTCGCGCCGTTGACGCCGACGCGCAGCGTGCCGTACCGCAAGCTGAGCACTCCCGCGCCGGATTGCTCGAGACCCTCCAGTGACAGAAGCCCGCCGCCACCGGCCACGCCGACCACTACGCCTCGCGGACCGCGGTCTACGACCACGTAGGCGCCGGTCTGTGTGATGACCCAGTCGGCAGTGTACGACACCGGCATCGAGCACGCCGGGCACGACCGCCACCAGCGGCGCGTTAGGGACCAGCGCCCGGACAGATCAGGGGGTGGAGCGGCCGTCGCCGACGGGCTGGCGGTCGCGCTGCTCGTGGGCACTGCGGTCTGAGCAGGCACGTCGCGCGATCCGCTTGCGGCGTAGGCTGCGGCGGTGACGCCGGCCGCCGTCGCCAAGGCCAGGGCCAGGCCCGCGGTCATCACGGCGGCCACGGCGATGGTCGCTCGTGCGGCGGGCGCCTCACGGCCGACGTCGGCCACCGTCTTCGTCTGCGCCATCGGATCGGTCTCCAGTATCGCCTCCACTTACCCCCCAGGGCCGCGCCCGCCTCCGCCTCCGCTGTCTCTCACGCTCTTCTGGCTCGCGCCCGGGCCGGCGACCGGTCACCCCGCGCTCTTGACGCCCGTGTCATCGCCGCCGCGGCCAGCGGCGGGGCGCCAGGCCGGCGGCCGGCTCCGAAGCCGCCACGCCACGCCGACCGGGTAGCCGACCATCTTGAAGACGTCGCCCGTCACACGGATCACGGGCACCCACAGCGCCGCCTGCAGCCGCTCGATCGACGACAGGCTCCTCCACTGCCGAACGAGGCGCCGGTAGGGCGTCGCCAGCTCGCGCGCCGCACCGGCGACGAGCACCAGCAGCCACAGCGGCGAGTGGGCCACCGCAAGAACCAGGACGGCCGGCACGAGCGCCAGATACGTCGCGTAGCGAGCGGCGTGGCGCAGCGGCCATAGGTTCGCCTTGCCGTCCCCGCGCGCGTACAGGTAGTACTGCCGGGCGAAGGCAGCGATGGACCGTCGTGGTCGGAACATCACCACCGCGTCGGGTGCGAAGGCCGCCGGGCCGGCCGCCGCGAGGACTCGGGTGTCGAACACCAGGTCCTCGCCGTAGTCCAGCCACTCCGGGTAGCCGTCGGCGGCTTGCCACGCGGATCTAAGGAAGGCCACCGAGCGGCTCGAGGGCAGAAAGCGGTCCGGATCGATCTCGCCCGCGGTCGGTAGGGTCGTTGCGCCCAGGGCCGTCTCGAACGGGCCGCGTGGGTCCGACTCGAAGAAGCCGCTGACGACCCGCGCGCCTTCGCCGAACGGCTCGGTGATGGCGTCGAGCCAGCCGGTCGGCAGCGTCACACCGGCGTCGGTGCAGGCGATGATCGGCCCGGATGCAGCCGCGATGGCGGCATTGCGGCCGGCCGATATGTTTGCGCCCGGCACCGACAGCACGGTCATCGGCAGCTCGGCGGAGGCAGCCCTCTCCTCCAGGAGCGCCAGCGTGCCGTCACTCGACCCACCGTCGCTGACGACGACCTCGTCGGGTCTCCGGGACTGCTCGGCTAGCGAGTCGAGCAGCCGCTCGATACTGCCGGCCTCGTTGCGCACAGTCACCACGACCGAGACCGGGCCGCCTGTCGCGGACATGGGCGGATTATAACACCGCCGCGTTGCTCGCCGCCGGACCGGGGCACTATAATCGACGGCCGTGACTGACGACGGAACACTCCTGCGCCCGTCGTGCCGGTGGCACCTTGCACCGCCCCCGCCGCGTGGCCTCAGCGAAGCGCTAGCACATCACGACCCCGTGTTGGTGCAGTGTCTCCCGCAGAGGGGCATCACCGACGAGGCGTCCGCCGCAGCCCTTTTGTCCGGTGACGCGCTCGACCACAGTCCGTACGCGATGCCGGGCATGGAGCCCGCGGTAGAGCGGATCCTGCGCGCGGTCTCCGACGGCGAACGGATCGTCGTCTACGGCGACTTCGACGCTGACGGAGTGACCGCCACTGCCGTCCTCATGGAGACGTTGTCGGCGCTCGGCGGGCGAGCCATGTCGTTCATCCCGCACCGCGAACGAGACGGCTATGGGCTCAGCGCCGCGACGCTGCAGCACCTTGCCGGCGGCGGGGTAGACCTGGTGATCACCGTCGACTGCGGCATCCGCGCGGTCGACGAGGTGGCGTGGGCTCGCGGCGAGGGTATCGACGTCGTGGTGACGGACCACCATGCCCCACCGGAGGATCTGCCCGCGGCAGTGGCCGTGGTGAACCCGAAGGTTGGCGGATCGACATACCCATTCGACGAGCTGTCGGGGGTCGGCGTGGCTTTCAAGTTGAGCCAGGCGCTGGCACGCAGCGTGCCCGGGGTGGACGCGACGGAGCTGGAGGAGTCCCTGCTCGACCTCGTCGCCATCGGCACCGTTGCCGACGTGGTGCCGCTCGTCGACGAGAACAGGGCGCTAGTCAAGCGTGGCCTGCGCACCCTTCGTCGAGCAGAGCGGCCCGGCCTGCGCGCGCTCCTCGCGTCGGCCAACAGACAGGCCGAGGCCCTGACCGCGCGCGACATCGCGTTCGTGATAGCGCCGCGCATCAACGCCGCCGGGCGCATGGCCAGCGCCGAGATGGCGCTCGAGCTGCTGCTCTCGCGCGACGCCAACGAGGCGGCGCGGCTGGCCGAGATCGTGGAGTCGTACAACAGGGCGAGGCGCGAGGCCACGGCAGTCGCCCTCGAGCAAGCCGAGGCGGAGCTGGCGGGGCGAGTGGACCGACCGTTCCTGCTGCACACATCGCCGGATGTCCCGCTCGGCATCACCGGCCTCGTCGCGGGCAGGCTGTCCAGCCGCTACAACCGGCCGGCCGCGGTCCTCCGCCGGTTCGACGGCCTCGCGCGCGGCTCCGCACGCTCCATCGCCGAGTTCAACATCATCGAGGCGCTCGAGCAGACGGCCGACAAGCTGCTGCGCTTCGGCGGGCACGCCCGCGCGGCCGGGTTCACGGTGCGTGAGGAGGACCTTTCCGAGGTCGAGCAGCGCGTGATGGAGATGGCCGGCGAGCAGCTCAACGGGGTGGATCTAAGGCCCCGCCTGGACATCGATGCCGAGATCGAGGCGCACCAGCTCGACTGGGACCTGGACGACGCGCTGTCGGTCCTGGAGCCCCACGGCGAGGGCAATCGCAAGCCGCTGCTGCTGGTTCGCGA
>JBJYWW010000026.1:0-6761 GCA_046259645.1 Anaerolineae bacterium | reverse complement strand
TCACTCCCCGACACCGAGCTCGACGCCGTCGGCGACGTCGAGCACCGCACCAACCGCCGCGGCTACCACAACGGCAAGTTCGACGGCCACCGACGTCTCCGCGGAGACGCCGGCCGCTACTGCGACTGCGTCAAGCACCGCGCCGCCGCCCACACAGGTGCCGCCAACGGATGCGCCGCCGACCGACGCTCCGCCAACGGATGCGCCTGTGACACCGACGGACCCGGCGGCGACACCGACCTCGGGCACCGAGGGAGCCAAGCGCAGCTACCTGCCAGTGGCGTTCCGCTAGGCACCGCGTAACGCTGCTGGCGTTCCGCCAGGCACGGAGGCATGCCTCTGTCTTTCCGCTGGGTGGCTGGGTAGCAGATGCCCTGCGGGGGCCGCGCCGTCGCTGGCATCTTGACGGGGGAGCTCGATGAGGCCGTTACTCGTCGCTCAGTTTGTAGATGCGGATCGCCGGTCCACCGCGCAGCCGGTCCGGCGCGAACTCCGCCTCCGGTGGTTCAGTGCCCATCAGATCACGGTAGAAGTCGGCAGCCGAGGAGTCGGGGGAGTAGGCCAGGACCGGTCCGTACCAGCTGCCCGACACCACGAGGTAGTCAAAGCCCGCGCCGCGCAGATCGTCGAGCGAGCCTGCCTCCGATAGCCGCCAGTACTCCATCACCTCGAACGCCGTCGGGCCTGGTCGTGCCACGCCTGTCCTGACCTCGGCGAAGCCATGGAAGTCATCGCGCAGCAGTGGTGCCGTCCACCACTCGATGCCGACCTTGGACTCCGCCGGCACATTGTCCAGCAGCCAGCGAGAGGCCTGCTGGCGCGTGCTCTCACGCGACTGTCGCACGTCGCTGGCGACCACCTCCGTGACCGCGGGCAGCGCGACGATCGCGGCGACGGCGACGATTAGCCAGCCCTTGGCAGTTGCACGCGGTCCGAGGCGCCGGTCCGCCGCGTCGGCGCTTGCCACTAGCCCGTCCGCCGCGAACAAAGCTCCTAGCGGCAGAATCTGGATCAGCCAGCGCTCCCAGTGCAGCGCCGATAGGCTGATGGCCAGCAGCAACACCGCCACGAACGCGAGCAACAGCAGCGCTTCGATGTTGCGGCGCAGGAAGGCGCGCAGCGAGCCGACGACCGCGAGCGCCGCCAGCGGCGGCGTCAAGGCGTGCGGCAAGGCGGTGCTCAAGTACCACCAGAGGTTGCCCAGAGGCGACAGCGAGTCGGACCCTAGGTGCACCGACCGCGCCTCGTAGCGCAGGTCTGCGATCACCGTGCCCGCCGCCAGGATCACGTATGGCGACACCAACGCGAACGTAAGCGGCACTGCCGCCAGCCCAAGCAGCGCGCCGGCCACGAGCCGCTCTTCCGTCTGCCCGGAGCTTCGCCCAGCCGCTTCTCGTTGACCGGAGCTTCGCCCAGCGGCAACTGGCGGCCCGAAGCTTTGCCCAGCGACTTGTTGCCCCGCAAGCTCGGCGACGCGCGCGGATCGCGCTCTGCGCCAGACGAAGGCGTCGACCAGCAGCAGCACGGGCACGAGCGTGACCATGAAATAGCGCGTCGCGATCGCGAGCCCGATGGCCGCCCCGGCCAGCCCCTGGTTCCGGGCGCGCGGCTCCTCCAACACGATCAGGCAGCGCCAGAGCGCCAACAAGGCGAAGAACGTGCCGGCCGCGTCCGAGCGCACGATCTGGGCGTGCCATACGGCGACGGGAAGGACTGACGCGAATGCAGCCCCGACCATCGCCTGTCTGCGCCCAAGCGCGCGGCTGCCGACTAGGTATGCCAGCGGCACGCACATGACGGCGTACGCGACCGACAGAAATCGGCCCAGGAGGTACAGCTCTGGCGCGATCGTTTCGTAAGCGACGACCAGGTTGCCGTCGGGCCGTAGTAGCCGGCCGCCGTGGGCCAGGGCGTGCCAGACGTGAATGCCTAGCGCCAGCGGGTAAATGACCGTCGTGCCCGGATGGCCGAACCAGCCCGGGTCCAAGTCGCCCGTCGCGGCCACGTGCGTTGCAGCCACTACGAAGACCGGCTCGTCCGCCTCCGGCACGTATGGCAGATCGCGCCGGACGCCGCCCAGTTGCACCAGCGCCGCTGCTACCACGACTAGCAGCAGGATCGTCTTCGCCGACGTCGCCGCCCTCGTGCCGCTCCGGACCTCCGCTGAACCTAGCTCCTCAGTGTCGATGATCCGCCGCGCTCCTTGGGGTCGTCAATCGCGCTCACTGGTGGTCGTCAGCCTGGCGGCGTCGCAGTCCCAGCTAGTTGGGCCGCTCGGCGCACAGGCTACTGACGGGCCCGAGGCGGCTAAGCTTTCATCTCGCGGGACGGGCAGCGATCGATGGTTGGATGTGTAAGAGACCTTGACGTCGGGCACTCCTACGTGTTATACTCCCCCCTAGTATTCACGTGCTTGGGCTGCCGAGAGGATCGACATGCCAATCTACGAGTATAAGTGCCCGAAGTGCGGGCATCCGTTCGAGAAGCTCGTCAGCTTCTCTGCCGCCGATGAGCCGCAAGCTTGCCCTTCGTGCGGGTTCGAACGGTCCACCAAGAAGATCTCCATGTTCGCCAGCCACGGCGGCGGCTCGAGTGGGGCACCTGCGCCTGCAGCGGCCTGCGGGCCGGTCGGCTGACGAATCGGCTGACGAGCGGCGCCGTGCGCGCCGCAACACTAGCACGACTCGGCCCCGATGCGTCAATCACCGCGGTCGTGCGAGACACCGAGCGAGGCTCGGACGGGAGCAACCTTGGACATCCAGTCAGACGACGATCGCGAGCGCATCCGTAGGCGCCTCAACCGCATTGAGGGCCAGGTGCGGGGAATCGGCCGCATGCTCGACGACGGTCGTGACTGCCGCGATGTCGTCCAGCAGCTGTCGGCGGTGAGGTCAGCCGTCCACAGCACCGGGATCGAGGTGATGCGCGTGTATGCCGCGCAGTGCATCAGCGATCCCGACGGCGAGGCGTCTCACGACGACGTCCTCGACTACCTGGTGAACACGCTCGGCAAGTGGTCGTAGACTCGTAGCCTGGCCGGTTACACCGGTCGAACCGAACAGGTGCGGGTAACTCAGACCGGGCCGCATCAAGCCCGGTATGACTATTGGCGGCGCCCTTTGGTAAACTGCGGTTTGCCGCCTGCCCTGGCGCCGACACCCCAGGAGCCGTCACATGCGACAGCCGTTCCGGCTGCTCCCTTCGACCCAGCCACACCTGCCATGCGAGCCGAATGTCCGGCACCAGCCAACCGCGATGACCGCGCCTCGCGCATCGCTGGTGCGGTTGCACGTTCGGTCACTAGTTCGCTCCCTCGTGGGCGCCGCCCGTCGGCCGCATCGGATGATCTCGCCGAGTGCGATCAGTGGGCGGCGGGGTTGCGCGCGGACGGCCAAGTGCGCCGGCCTGTTCGCCGCCGCCGCCCTCGCCGCCGCCGCTTTGCTCCTGGACCCAAGTGGCAGCGCGCCCGCGCGTGCCGAGACCCGCGGTCAAGCCGACACCATCAAGGTCGTGACGCACGAGATCGAGCCGTTCGTCATGATCGATGACGACGGGCAGCTGCGTGGATTCAGCGTCGATGTCTGGGACGAAGTCGCTGCGGCGACGGGCGTCACCTACGAGTGGCAAGTAGCGGACACGGTCGGTGAGCAACTCGAAGCGATCGCCGAAGGCGACGCGGACGTCGCGATCGCCGCTATCAGCGTGACGTCGGATCGCGAGAAGCTCGTCGATTTCTCGCACGCCTACTTCCGTTCCGGCTTGCGTGTCCTGACGGTTGCCTCTAGCGCTCGCATCGCCGGCCCGCTACTGGACGTCCTGCTGTCGCGCCGCCTACTGCTCGCGTACGCATTCCTGCTCCTGCTGTTGGCCGCCGTCGGCTTGGCCGCTTGGCTCGTGGAGCGGGACCGAAACAACATGTTCCCTCGCGCAGTCGGGCCCGGCGTGTGGGACGGCATCTGGTGGGCAGCCGCGACGATGACCACCGTCGGCTACGGTGACCGCACTATGACCGGGCGCGCGGGCCGAGTGCTGGGGCTGGTCTGGATGTTCGTCGGCATGTTCGTCTTCGCCAACCTGGCCGCAGTGATCGCGTCCGAGCTGACGGTGGCGCGGCAGACCACAGCTGTGGCCGGGGTCCACGACCTCGCCGACGCACGCGTGGCTACGGTGACAGGGACCACCTCATCAGACTTCCTAGACGAGGAGGGCATCGACTACGTCGGCGCCGCGACGATCGACGACGCCGTAGCCATGCTCGCCGATGGCGAGGTCGACGCCGTGGTGTTTGACGGACCGGTCCTGCAATACCGCCTGTCGCTGCACAAGTCCTCGCGCCTGGAGCTGGTGGGCGAGACCTTCAGCCGCGAGGGGTACGCGATCGCCGTGGCACCCGGCAGCCCGCTGCGCCACGAGATCAACGTCACGCTGCTCGAGCTACGGGAGAACGGGTCGCTGGACAGGCTGCTCGAGAAGTGGTCAATAAGTGACGGGTAGGGTCGGTGTGGCGCGCGACGCCGTGCCGGGCGCGCCGTGCCGTGCCGGGCACCCCGCGCCGAGCAGGCCGCGCGATGCCGAGCGTGCTTCGCCAGGCCGGGCTCGCTACGTCGTGCCGAGCCTGCTACGCCATCCCGAGCTCGGCCTCCGCGGCCTCGACGGTCTGTGAGATGAGCGTGGCGATCGTCATCGGGCCGACGCCGCCGGGCACCGGCGTGTAGGCGGCCGCCCGGTCCACAACGGCGTCGAGTTCGATGTCCCCGACGGGGCCCGGATGATAGCCGGCGTCCACCACAACCGCGCCGTCGCGGATCCACGCGCCCTTTATGTACTCGGGCCTGCCCAGCGCGCCGACGACCACCTCCCCCTCGTGCACCACCGCCGGGAGGTTCCGCGTCCGGGAGTGGCACACCGTGACCGTGGCATTGGC
Organism: Anaerolineae bacterium; assembly: GCA_046259645.1. Lineage (GTDB taxonomy): Bacteria > Chloroflexota > Anaerolineae > Epilineales > Epilineaceae > JBJYWW01. The sequence continues at coordinate 1,837 of JBJYWW010000026.1, read as the reverse complement.
GTTGGTGAACATGGCCGCCAGAGGCTTTCCGAGAATCGGGCTGCGGCCGACGATCGTCGCGCGCTTGCCCTCGAGCTCGATGCCGCAGTGTGCCAGCAACCGCATGATCCCGGCCGGTGTCGCCGAGCCGAACGCCGGCTCGCCCATCGCCATGCGGCCGAAGCCGTGGCTGGTCACGCCATCGACGTCCTTGTGCAGGGCGATTCGGTCGAAGCAGTCGCGCTCGTCGATCTGGGTTGGCACGGGATGCTGGAGCAAGATTCCCTGAACGCCTGGATCGGCGTTCAGGGCGTCGATCTCCGCGATTAGCTCGGCGGTGGTGGTCGACTGCGGCAGCAGCACCGTGCGCGACTCCATCCCGACTCGGGCGCACGCGTTACCCTTCATGCGAACGTATGTCGCCGACGCCGGGTCATCGCCGACCAAGATCGTGGCGAGGGTCGGTGGCCGACCTCCGGCCCGCTCAGCTAGGGCAGCCACGCGCTCGGCCAGCTCCAGCTCTATCTGCTTGGCCAGCGACTTGCCGTCGAGAACCAGTGCGGTCATGCGGGATCCCTCTGTGATGTTGGGACGGGTCGCTCTACTCGGCCTCGAGCGTGACCGCGCTGCCCAGGATGACGGCGCGGTGGTGCGTCCCGTCGCCGTAGTAGACGGTCACGATGTACTCCGTGTCGTCCGGCGCATCACGGTGCGGCTTGAGGTACAGGTCGGCCATGCCGGGCTCCGGAAGGCGCGGCACAACGAGCCAGTTCTCGTCGTTGCACGGGTAGACCCACCGACCCCCGCCGACGTAGTCGTCCACCTGGAAGCCCGCCACCTCCCGCTCGCCGGAGAGCCCGGACACGCGGATGTGTATGTTGTCGGCGGCGTCGCCCTCGGCGCACGCTTCGCCGGCCAGGCCTTTCCCGTCTTGCCCTAGGAACTCCAGCTCGATGCTGCCCTCGGCGGATGGTCCGGCGGCGACGTCGGTGAACACGCGATCGCCCAACAGCTCGACGACCGCTGAGTCACCGTCCTCGAAACGCACCGTGACCCGGTAGGGCGCGTCGGCGGGAGCGTCCCTGTGTGGCTTCATGTAGAGGTCAACCACCCCTGCGGCCGTCGGCAGCGGCACCAGGAACCAGTTGACGTCGTTGCACGGATCGACCCACAGCCCGCCCCCGGTGTAGTCCTCCACCTCGAAGCCGGCGAGCGGCTTGTCGGACGGCAGCGCGGACAGCCGAATGTGGATGTTGTCCGGCTTGCCGTCGGGGGAGCAGCCAAGGCCCGCGTGCGATGCGCCGTCCTGGCCGAAGAACTCCGCGTGAATGCCCATCTCACCGTCCGCAGAGCCGTACGCCGCCCCCGTGCCCGCGCCCCCGGCGGCGGCGCCGCGCAGAGCGACTGTGGGCTGGCCTGCGACGCCTCCGACCTGCTCGGCGACGCCACCGGCCTCATTCGCACCTTGTTGCGCCTGGCTGCCGGTGTCGCCCGCTGACTCCCCGGGGAGATCGTTGGCGCCACCACTACATGCCGTGGCCGTCACGGCCAGCGCGAGCGACAGGGCCGTCGCCGCTGGCGCCGGCCAACCACCGAGCCTGTGTGCCATGTGTCTGCCTCCGAGGGTCTCCAACGGTGCGTGGCGGACCGTGCGCTGCCGGTGCTCGCGCGAGCACGTGCGCTCCCGGTCGGCCTATGATACCTCAGGGCTCTGCTGTCGCCATTGACGCGCCGTCCCGCTCCCGGCTCGGTGGCCGCGACCGATCGCTCGCATACTGGCACAGCGCGTTGCCTCCATTCGGCGGCGGTGATACCGTGCCGAGAGACACGCGGCCCGGCTGCGGCGCCCAGAGATCGG
>JBJYWW010000025.1:0-11974 GCA_046259645.1 Anaerolineae bacterium | reverse complement strand
GGCCGGCGCGATCTTCACGCTCGGGCGAGACGGCTGGGTCCGGCGCTACGACAGATCTGGGGCTCTGACGGCGGCGTTCGACGCCACTCGGTTCGACGTGGCGACCGCATCGAGTCCGTCAGATCTCGACGTGACGCCCGATGGCGACGTGCTGGTGACGGACCGCGATGCGGACATCGTCACGGTGTTCAGGTGGAACGCGGTGTCCCCGGCAGTGGCACCGCCCGAGCGCAGCGCGGTCTGCCGCAACTTCGCCGACAAGCAGGCCTCGCCGGCGTCCGTCGACCTGGGCGCCGAGGTCGAGGTGCGCTTGACTGTGCGGGGCGGCTGCGGCTCCGACACCTCGACCGAGCCGCTCGACATCATCATGGCGCTGGACCGCTCGGGCTCGATGGAGGGTGACAAGCTCCGCGTCCTCAAGGGGGCGGCACTGAACTTCGTCGCCGACATCGACCTCGAGTCGTCGCGCGTGGCGGTGGTGTCGTTCGCCGCCGAGGCGAAAACCGATCAGGGCCTGACCGACAACCCGGAGCTGCTCCGAACGGCGATCCTCGGCCTGGACGCCGCGGGCGACACGCGCGTGGACCTGGGATTGGCCGAGGCACGGGCCGAGATCGGGCGCCGTGGCCGGCGCGAGGCGCACGCCGTGTTCGTCGTGCTGTCCGACGGCGGCTCAGACTTCGACGACGCCAAGAGGCAGGCCGACCTGGCGAAGGACCGCGGGGTAGAGATCTACTCGGTCGGCATCCAGGCCTGGGCCGAGCTGATGCGCGAGATCGCAAGCGGCAGCGACCACTACTTCGCGGCCGACAGCGCTCGATTCCTGTACGGGATCTTCGACCGCATCGCCGAGCGCGTCACGACCGCCACGCTGTTCCGCAGCATCGAGGTGGTCGACGTGCTGCCGGGCAACATGCGCTACGTCGCCGACTCGGCCGTGCCGCCGGCAGCCTGGGACGCCGGCACCCGAACGCTGACCTGGACGCTGGCGGACGTGCCGTTCAACGGCTTCGGGTTGCGGTTCTCAGTCGAGCCGACCCAGGCGGGCGAGTGGCCGACCAACGTGTCGGCCTCCGGCGACTACGTCGACGGTTACGACCAGCCGGGCGTCGTGAGCTTCCCGGTGCCCAGGGTGCAGGTCATCGCTCCGACGCCGACGCCGGTCACACCGACCGTCACGCCGGTCGAGTCGGCCACCCCGAGAGTGACGGAGACGGCTACCCCCCGGCCCACTCGGCCGCCGCGGCCGGTGTTCGTGCCGGTGGCGCTGAAGGAGCGCTGCGTCCCGGGCCAGAAGCACGCCGACGTGATGCTGGTCATCGACGCGTCTTCGAGCATGGCCGGCGACAAGATCGACGCGGCCAAGGACGCCGCCAAGCAGTTCGTGCGCGGCCTGACGCTGCCGCTGGACCAGGCGGGGGTCGTGGCATTCTCGTCCGAGGCCTGGGTGGTGAGTCCCCTGGCCGTCGACGCGTCGCAGCTAGACGCCGCCATCGACGAGCTTCGCACCGGCACGGGTACGCGCATCGACCTAGCCTTGATCAAGGCGACGGCTGAGCTGGACGGTCCCCTTCACGCCGAGGACAACTCGCGCGTCATCGTGCTGCTGACGGACGGCCAGCAGGAGGACGCGGAGGCGGTGCGCGCGGCGGCCCGCGCCGCGCGCGGCGCCGGCGTGATCATCTTCTCGATCGGGCTGGGCGAGGACGTAGACGTGGACCTGCTTGAAGCGGTCGCCGGCGGACGGGCGCAGACCTACTTAGCCCCGGGGCCCGAGGACTTGGCCGACATCTACTCGAGCATTGCCGTCCAGGTGCCGTGCCCGCCGAAGCGCTTCTGGGGCGGGCGCTAGGGGCGTCGTTCCAGCGCGCCGTCGGGCGCTGTGACACCGCCGGTCCAGCTCGCGCCGCCAGGTCAGCTCATCGCGACGTCCCAGGCTCCAGCGAGAGCCTGCCGCGCGCGCCCGCCCCGCGCTACTCCGCTGCGACGTCGATCTCCGCGCGCCCGGTCATGCCGGCGCGGATCGGTAGGTCGGTCTCGTCGACGGCGAGATAGACCGCGTACACGACGGCGCCGCTGACGTCCTCGCCGCCCTCCGGTGCGATGCGCAGGACGATCGCGTCGAGAGGATAGTCGGGGTAGGCCGTGAGCCCTATGACCGCCGGCGCGCCCTTGCGGATGTCGCCAATGTAGCGCTCGCTGAGGTTCGTCGTCACGAACTGCAGGGCGCCGGTCGGGTTGAGCGTCACCACCGGCACGCCCGGCGAGGCGTGGATACCCGGCGTCAAGTGCACGGCCGTGACCGTGCCCGTGAAGGGCGCGGTCAGCTCGGCCGAGCTGCGGTTCTCGCGGGCCTGGGCCAGCGCGAGACTCGCCCGGTTGACGTTGGCGCGCGCGCTGGAGATGTCGCCGTCGATCGTCTGCTCCAGCTGGCGTAGGTTGGTCTCCGCTATCTGCACGCCCTGCTCGCCGGCCTGCACCGCCGCCTGCGCGTTGTCGCAGCTGGCCTCCTCTGCGAAGCCGCGCTCGTAGGCGCCGCAGATAGAGTCTCGCTGCGCCTGCGAGCCCCACAGCGTGTTCTTGGCCCGCTCGACCTCGAGGCGCGCCGTCTCTAGCGAGTTGCCGGTCTCGAGCTTCTGCAGCGCCGCCCGCGCGGACGCCAGCGCGGCGCTGGCGTCCGCGACCGACAAGTCGAGCGCCAGCGCCTCGACGCTGGCCAGCTTGTCGCCGGCGTTCACTTGCTGGCCCTCGGTAACCAGCAGCTCCTCGATCACACCCGAGGTGTTGAACGAGAGCTGCTGCGCCGGCCGCGCCTGCACTAGCGTGCCGTCGGCCGTGACGGTCCGCCGGACCTCCTTGTCAGGTGTGGCCGTCGGCCCGGCCAAGGCCTCGCTCTCGGCTGCGGCGGCCTCCGCCGAAGCGGTGGCGGTCGCGGCTTCGTCGCCTCCGACAAGGCTCTGAACGCGGTCGCATCCCGACGCCGCGCCGGCGAGGATCGCGAGCGCCACGGCCACGGCAAGGACCCTAAGGCCGATGGGCATCGCGGCGAACCTGGTCTCGGTGCAGGTCGCGGCGGAGGTCGTCGCGGTGAGAGTCGTCGAGGCATGGTTGGTCGAGGTCGATTCGGTCGCGGGGGACATCATCTCACTACTCCACGGCGGTTTCGGGCCGATAGACGCTGGAACACGGACAGCCTCCGGCAGGCGGACAGCCGTTCGCTGGCGGGCAAGCCGGTCGATCACGGAATCCGGCACGTTCACACGGTTCTCAAGATGTCGATGGCGCGGCGGCGGCGATAGCTGTGCGTGGCCACCACCGCGCTGATGAATGCGGCGAGGATCATGAAGACGAGCATGGCCGGGACGACCACCGGGTCGAACGCGAAGTTGGTCGGCATCTCGGCCTGGAACGACTGCGACAAGCGCAGCGCGTACGCCAGCACGACGCCGGCCACCACCCCCGTGAGGGTGGCCGACAGCGTCATCACCATTGCCTCGCCGACGAACACCTTCGTCAGGTGCCGCCCGGGGCTGCCGATGGCCTTGAGCATGCCGATCTCGGCGCGGCGGCCGTAGACGGACACGTAGATGACGGCGAACACGCCGAAGATCGCCAGCACCGACGTCAAGGCCGTGAGGACGATCAGGAACAGCTGGCCCGTGCGCGACTCCTCCTTGATCGTCTGGATCACCTCGGCCGTGCTGTTGATGAACAGGCTGTGCTTGGTCGCGTAGGCGAGCCGTAGGGCCGTCGTCAGCTCGGCCTCGTCGACTCCAGCTGCTGGCGTGGCCAGCAGCCGGCGCACGATCTTCTCATTGGGGTCCGGCGGACCGGTCGTCGGGTCGGTGGTCAGCTGGCGGTACGTGTCGAAACCCATCACCGCCGTGTTCTGGCCCATCCAGATCTCGGTCTGCTTGGCGCTGAACGAGCCCACGCCGCCTACCCGGTTCGCGACGCCGACTACCTCGACCTCCTCGGTGTGGTCGCGACCCTCGCCCTCGAGGATCAGCGTGTCGCCGACGCCGCGGTCGAGGTGCGTCGCGAGGGCCGCACCGATCACGACCGTGCCCGGCTCCTCGACGATCCGCGCCAGGGCCGACGAGTCGCCCTCGACCATGGTCAGGGCCTCGGGGTAAAGCACGTCGCGCACGTCGCCGTCCACCCCAACCGCCCACAGCTGCGCGTCGCGTAGGCCGACGCCGTCCTCCGCCGTGGTGCGGTAGCTCTTGGTCAACGCGACGGTCGAGCCGAAGCCGGGGTCGGCCCGGACCTCGTCCAGCAATTCGTACTCGAACACGCCCTCGGTCGCCACCTCGGGCCGGAAGCTGCCCTCGTCGCTGAGAGGGACCGGCGGCGTGATGCGAAACGGCGCGCCGTAGTTCAGTCGCCGGTCGGTCTCGATGTTGGCCACCTCGAGGGCCAGCGTCGTGGCGAGGAACGTCGGCAGCGTCGCGCTGACCACGATCATCAGCGAGATCAACGTGTTGCGCTCCTTGCCGCGCAGCACCGTCCGCCTGACGAAGTAGCCGGCCCTCGGCGCGAACCGGTCGATGATGAACAGGTTGAGCCGCTCCATGGGCAGGATGACGAGGAAGAACACCAGCGCGGTGCCAACGATGAGCGCGAGGATCGAGCCCATGATCAAACCGGCCATCACCCACAGCACACCGAAGTCGAACGCCAGCGGGAACGCGAAGAAGATCAGAGCAGGGAAGATGAGGACGACGAGACCGATGCCCGTGATGCGGACGTCGGTGCGCCGCTCGCGCATCTTGGCCAGCTCGTCGAGGCCGATGCCCTCGGCGACGCCGGGGTTGATCGCATGGGTGACCTTGGTGTTGGCCGCCTTGCGCGCCGGCGCCAGCGCGCTGACGGCGAGCACCACGCCAGTGATGACCACCGACATGACAATGGCCGACACCGAGATCAGCGGCGTCTCCGCCCCAGTCGAGACCGAGTTCTGCTCGATGAACGGCACGATCACGTAGTTGTTGATGGCCTGGCCGACCACGATCCCGATGCCCACCCCGATGGCCCCGATCACGACGACCTCGGCCGCCACCGTGTTGAACAGGTGGCGCTGCGGGGCGCCGAGGATGCGCATGACCGCCATGTCGCGCGTCTGCTCCTGCACGTTGGTCATGATCAGCGTGCGAATCAGGAGCCCGACGACGCCCATCGACAGCAACCCGTACATCGCCACCAGCGATTGGAACATGATGAACTGCTGCGCGCCGTCGACGACGGCCCGCGGCCGCGGCATGATGTAGTCGTAGCCGTCGCCGAGAGCCGCGCGGACGCCGTAGGCGATGTCGCGGGCGGTGAAGGCCGACCGCTGGGGATCGGACGAGTCGTAGACGCCGCGGTCGAAGTCGACGACCAGGCGCTCCGCCGACTGACCCAGCCCGAAGCGCTGCCGGGCCGACTGCAGGGAGACGATGACGCCCTCGTTGCTCTCCTGGCCGGTAGTGCCGCGCTGGGTGGCGATGCCACGCACGATCCAGGTCGCGCGAGTGCTCTGCCGCGAGCCCGACTCGTCGGGCAGCTGGCCCTTCATGCGGGATAGCGGGGGCGCGTACAGGATCTCGATCGGGTCGCCGACCTCGATGTCGAGCACGTCGGCCGACTCCTGCAGCACGATCGCGCCCGGCAGCCCGTCGTCGCCCACGCCGAGGTCGTACTCGCCCTCGGTGACGTCGATGCGACCGAACTCGTCGATCTCCGGGTCGAGCGCCACGAATGGCTTGTCGCCCTCCTTGGTGCCGGCCTTCACCGACACGACCGAGTGGATCCGCGGCGCGACCGATTCGACGCCGGGCACCGACTCGACGATCGGCTGCAGCTCGCTCGGCTTGAGCATCCGGTTTGCCGCGGTGTCCGGCAGCGTGATCACCAGGTCGAAGTCGCCGACCTCGCCCGAGACGGCCCCCGCGTAGTAGCGGCGGTACGAGTCGACGGTGGCGTTCAGCGTGGCCAGTGTCCCGACGCCGACGACCAGCGCCAGGATCATCAGGATGGTGCGGACCTTGCGCCGTCCGAAGTTGCGAAGCACGTAGGTGCGTATCATCGCCCGTCCACCGTGCTCATCATCACACGTCCAACAGCTTGCGCACCGGGTCCTGCTTGCGGGTGACGACAACGCCGTCGAGGAGGTGCACCGTGTAATCGGCGAACTCGGCCATGCGCGGGTCGTGGGTGACGTAGACGATGGTCTTGCCGTCGCGCTCGTTGAGCTTGCGCACCAGCTTCATGATCTCGAAGCCGGTCTCGCTGTCGAGGTCGCCGGTCATCTCGTCGCCGATGATGATGCTGGGGTCGTTGGCCAGGGCGCGCGCGATGGCCACGCGCTGCTGCTGGCCGCCCGACAGCTCGCTCGGATAGTGGTCGATGCGATCCGACAGCCCGACCTCCTCCAGCAGATCCAATGCCCTCTGGCGGCGCTCCTTCCGGCCGAGCTTCTTCAGCAGGACCATCGGCGCCTCGACGTTCTCGAGCGCGGTGAAGTTGTTCAGCAGGTTGAAGGTCTGGAACACGAAGCCGATGCGCTCGAGGCGCATCCGGGCCAGCTTCTCCTCGCTCATCTTCACCACGTCGTTGCCGTCGATGGCCACGTGCCCCCGACCCGGCTCGTCGAGCCCGCCGACGATGTTGAGCAGCGTCGTCTTGCCGGAGCCGCTCGGGCCCATCAGGCACGCCATGTCGCCGTCGCCGATGTCGAGCGAGACGCCGCGCAGGGCCGGCACCGCCTCCTTGCCCATCAAGTAGCTCTTGTGCACGTTCTCGATGTGGATGATGGGCGGGCGTTTGGGGTGGTTCGCGGACGGTTCCGTTTCGGTCGTCGGCTGCCCCGACGGGCTAGCATCCGCCGTGTCGGCCCCCGGCGCGACGGTCGCGCCGGTCACACGGCCCTCGTCCGCACCATCGCGTGAGGGTGACGCAGCCGGCTCGACTAGCGGCGTGCGCTCGACGTCCGCCGTGGTGCGCTCGTCCTGCGCAGTGCGGCTGTCCCCCGGAGTGCGCACGTCTCCCGCAGCGCGGTCGCCCTCGGCAGTGCGCTCTCCGTGCTCGGCGGCTGAGGCGGTGACTTCGTCTGGATAGCTGTCCGACATGGCTTGCTCCGGCAGGGGCGTGGCGATCGATGCGCCGGCGGCTGGCCGATCGACCGGCCGTACGCCCGGCCAAGCGGGAGTTCCCGCAGCGAGCGCAGAGCTCTGATCGCCGATCGCCCCTTGGTCTCGAGTTGTGGCGATTCCAACTTAGTAAGTATACGCGTGGCATACGCCCCGGCGTCGCCGCGGTTGCTGCTCCACCGCGCGGCAGCGGCCAGTCCGCCAGCGCGTGGCGACGAAGGATGCCGTCAATCACGTCCGCGCGGCGTCCCCGAGTCAGACCAGACAGCCACGGCGCGACCGGCTCTTCTCCGGGCTCCGCGTCCTGGAGTCTCACGGTCAGCACGCCTCCGGCCCTTCTCCGGGCGCGGCCAGAAGCCCAGGGGCCGCGTCCTGGCGGCCCACTAGACTAGACACCGCCACGCGGGCAGTCGTTAACAACTTGCGTTGGTCGCGCCGCGCTCAACTGGTACCATAGCGTAGATTTAGGCGCGCCTACATGCGGTCTCGTCACTGCTGCCGCCCGCGCCCGAGCGCTGCCGCCAAGCAGTCTGCCGAAGCCGTTTGCAGCCTGCCGCAGCCGTCCGAAGCCGGGGACACTCCCGGCGCCGGCGGAGCACACCGGCGACGCGGGCCAGCCGGAAGTCACCGCCAGTACGCAGTGTCGCGCCACACGGAGCCGTCCGGCCATGCGGAGGTCACATGTCACGCCGCGCAGAGCTCAAGCTCAGCTCGTCGATGGAGGACTACATCCGGGCGGTCTACGACCTGCACCACGAGGAGGGTGTGGCCACGACGACGGCGCTGGCGCGGCGGCTAGGCGTTGCGCCGGCTTCGGTGACGGGCATGCTCAAGCGGCTGTCGGCCCTGGGGCTGGTTGAGCACGAGCCGTACGGCGGCGTCGAGCTGACCGCCCCGGGGGAGCGGGTCGCGCTCGAGATCGTCAGGCACCACCGGCTGATCGAGACATACCTGGCCGAGGCCATGGGTGTGAGCTGGGATGAAGTGCATCAGGAAGCCGACCGGCTCGAGCATCACATCTCCGATGCCCTCGGCGACCGCATGGCCGAGATCCTGGGGCACCCGGAGCGCGATCCGCACGGCGCGCCGATCCCGCCCAAGGAGGGCCCGTTCGTGCAGCCGCGGTACCGGACGCTCGCGACCGCGGCGGCAGGAGACAGGCTAGTCATCCGCGAGGTGGTCGACGAGGACGCGGAGCGCCTGCGCTATCTCGATTCGCTGGGCATGCGGCCGGATGTCTGTGTGGAGGTGATCGCGGTGGCGCCTTTCGGCGGTCCCATCACGGTGCAGGTTGCCGAGACCACGCACGCGATAGGGCTCGAGCTGGCCGCGACCGTCTTCGTCGAGCGGGAGTGCTAGCGACGCCTGTGGACGCCGGTGCCGTGCCGTCCCTAGGTGCCGCGGGTGACGCCGCCCGCAAGGCGTGTAGATGCCGGCCGCACGTGGCTGTGGATACCGCTCCCACGGGGTCGTGAACGCCGCCTGCACGGCGTGTAGATGCCGGCCGCACGGGGCAATCTGGTTGACCCTCGCGGAGGCAGCATGCTATAATCGCGGTCCGCTCTGGCGGGCGTAGCTCAGTGGTAGAGCGTCTCCTTGCCAAGGAGAAGGTCGTGAGTTCGAAACTCATCGCCCGCTCCTCGACGCCGAAGCTCCGGCTTCGGCGTCTCTAACGTAGAGCCCGGGCCACCCTAGCTCAGTTGGTAGAGCAGCTCATTCGTAATGAGCAGGTCGTCGGTTCGAGTCCGACGGGTGGCTCCATAGACGTCACGGCCAGGAAGCCCGCTACGGCGGGCTTTCGTGGTCGTTGGGGCACTCATGCAGTTGTGAGTCGGGATCGACCACGGTCAGCGCTCGCGGACATAGCCCGGCTAGGGCTGCAGTCCGGACACCGCCGGACTGCGAGCCAGCGGGATGTAGGCCTGCGTGCGCGGTCCCCGAGCAGCATCCCAAGCCAACTCGACCTCGACATCGAGCACTTGCGTGTTCACCAGCTTGTCGGTGTTGGCCATCACGAGGTGCCAGTCGGTTCGGAGGTGCGGCAGGGCGAACACGATCTCGCCGGAGCTCACGTCCTGCTCGCCGACCGCCGCGGAGAACGGCTCGCCTGCCTGGAACCTGGCGTACTGGTCGTCATCGACCAGGAACACGTCGATCTGCCCGGGGCCTTCCCACTTGGCGTACTCCGGCGCCTCGCCGAACAGGTTCTGGCCGTAGATGATCTCGTTCGGCACGTCGAAGCTGACTCGCAGCCGATGGATGTCACCCTCGCTCTCATCGAGTTGGTGCTCGTGGGCAGGGAGGCTGCCGGGCAGATTGACGGTGGATAGGTACGTCCGGTCCGGCTCGGAGGCGGTGATCACGCGCTGGACCCTGTTCTCCTCCGGCGGCACGCTGCCGATGCTGCTGCTGACCTGCATGTAGTAGTTCTGGTTGTCGCCGAGCCGGAACGTGCAGGTGCCGGACGAGTCCGTGTAGCACCAGTTGGCGACGGTAAGCTGGTCGTCGCTGCCCCAGGCCTCCGAGGCGAGCAGCACCCTCGCCCCGTCGACCGGCTTCCCGCCGGCGTCGGCGACCTCCGCGATGAACGTGCAGGCGTTCGAGTAGCGGTCGACCACGTCGTAGATATAGCCGTCCGGTCGGAAAGCCCAGATGGCCGACACGTCCTTGCCGCCGCCGTGCTCGCGGTCGTACGCGATGTCCGGGTTGTCGATGTGGGTGGGGCCGGCCTCCCAGCTGACCTGATAGGGGTGCCAGCCCGGCTCTGGCGCGAGCGTGAAGAACTCGTTCCAAACATGGTCCTCGCAGTGGTCTGACGTCAGGGTCACGGGGATGAGCCCTGTCCGAGCCGCCGCGCCGAGCAGGTCCTGTAGCTCACCGCAGTTGCCGTTGTGCTCGTAGGCGATCTGATTCGGCTGCACCGGGCGGTTGCCCTTTGCCTTCTCCGGCACGACATGACCGACCCAGTTGCCGACCACGTCCAGCGCTCCGTCGCCCTCCTCGAAGGGGCGCATCTTGGGCAGGTTTACAGCCTGCAAGTCCCACAACACCGTCGGTGCGGCAAGGACGTCGCTCAGCAGCGGATAGTACCCCGTCTCACCGTCCTTCGCTGTGTAGTCGTGGTCTCCGTCCGGGTTCGAGAATAGGTACTCCCGCCAGAAGTGCCCGTACGTGGACTGGACCGTGCTGGGCTCCGACGACTTCTTGGCCGTCTCGTCGCTCAGTTTGGGGTGCACTACGTACCAGTAGTAAACGTCCCTGGGGATCTCGACCCAGTACTCGGTCTCTCCATCGGTCAGCCGGTAAGTCGTAGATGAGTAGTAGTCACCGCCCTCCGCGGCTGAGCCGTAGTCAACCACGTTCACGTACTGCAGCACCTGGTCGTGCTCGTAGATCATGCGGGCGTTGTCGGTGATCAGGTCGGGCGTGAACAGGCTGTGGGTCAGGGACTCCGGCGCCATGCGCGCCACCTGGAATGCCACCTCGTCGACCCACGGATCCTCGGCCGCGAGGATCAGCTCGGCGAATTGGTCCTGTTCCTCCAAGCCGAGCCGTCGGAAGTTGTCGGCGAGCGGGTCCGCGAGCCATGTGGGTGCTCTGGCCACTGCCTGCCGCGCCGCCTCGGTCAACGGCTCGCCCGGCAGCAGTTCCGTGAGTCCCGGGCGAGCGCTGCTGACGCGCACCTCGTAGCTGTCACCTGCGGGTACGCGAACGTGGGCCGAGATTGCTTCGAGAGTCTCCCAGCCGTCCTGATCCAGCCGGTGACGGCCGACGCTGGCGGTTCGCATCGGGTCGATGCTCGCCGTGCCTTCCGGAACGATCGACGCGGGCACATCGCCGATGCTGACTAGACCGACTGGTTCGCCCGACGGCCCAGCGCCGGAGTCACAGCCGCCGCCTGGCGAGCCTTCAGTCGTGCCTGACAACCCGTCATCACCCGACGGCGCGCCGAGGATTGGGCGGGGCACGGCGGACAGGCCGACCAGCACGGACAGGACGAGGAGGGCACGCGCCAAGGGGACCATGTCGACCTCCGGTGGGATCAGTGCCAGCACTAGCTTGCGGCAGGTCGGCCACAGGCTCAGAGTGCTGGCTGCAGCAGGCCCGTGGCCACGCAGTGCTGGCCACCGTATGTCCGTGACCACGCAGTGTGGCGGCAGGCGCGAGGCTACCACAACAGAGCCGCCGCCGCTAGGTGCAGCCAGCCGTGCAGTTGAGCCGCCCGGTGATGTGCCGGCGGGGCAGCGGAGCAGCCTCCTCGCGGCCGTCGCGGCCGGTGCTGCCGTTGCGGCCGGTGTGCCCCCAGCCCGGTCGTCCGCGCCCGTCGGCGGCTAGGACCGCGCACCAGCTGGATCCTGTGAGGACTTACTCTGAGGGTGGTGAGATGGATGGAGGCAGGTCACTGGGCAAGCGGGCTGAGCGGCCTGGCCTAGTTGTCCCGCCGCGGCGGCACTGCGCCGAGAGCCAGGAACACCGGCTTCGGCGCCGGGCGCTGCAGCGTGGCACCCTCGAGGGCGTCGATGGGCTCGAAGCCGAGGCGCTCGTAGTAGGCGACCATCTCGGCCTTGGCGTCGACTACAAGCCCGACACAGCCGAGCACGTAGCGCATGCGCTCCGCGAGCTCGATGCTGAAGCGAAGCAACGCCTTGCCCAGTCCGCGACCTGCGTGATGCTCGTCGACTGCCAGTCGGGCAATGCGGAGCACGGGTACCGGGTAAGGCGGCATACCACGCCCGCCAGGCATCTCCTCGACATCCAGTGATGCCGGGCTGACCGTCAAGAACCCGAGGATGTCGTCCCCGTCGGCGGCGACGCACGTGACGCCGATGTGGTGTCGGAACTGG
>JBJYWW010000024.1:0-9095 GCA_046259645.1 Anaerolineae bacterium | reverse complement strand
GACGCGCACACCATACGAGCTGGCCACGGCCGGGATGAAGCGATGCAGGTTGCCGTACAGCTTGGTGTTCTTGATCACCTCGGACCGATATGCCTTGAGCGAGCAGCCGGTGTCGTGGAGCTGAACGCCGGTCAGCCAGTTCATGACGCGGTTGCCGAACATCGACGGCACGCGGCGCAGGAGCAGCGGCTCCTTGCGATCTTGCCGCCAGCCGCTCACGATGTCGTAGTCGCCGGCGTCCATCTCGGCGAGGACCTTGGCGATGTCAGCCGGGTCATTCTGCAGATCGGCATCCATCGTGACGACGATCTCGCCGCGGGCGGCATCGAAGCCGGCGGCGAAGGCCGGCGTCTGCCCGAAGTTGCGGCGGAACCTGATGACCGTGAAGCGCGGGTCGGACTCGCTGACCGCTTCGAGGGCGTCGAAGGAGCCGTCCGTGGAGCCGTCGTCCACGACGACGACCTCCCACGACCGCCGGAGGTCGTCGAGCGCCGCGGTGAGCTCCGTGGCGAGCCGCGGCACCGTCTCGACCTCGTTGTACAGCGGGATGACGACCGACAGCTCGGGCCGCGGCCCGTCCTCGGCGAGGCGGACCGGTCCGTCGCCGCTGGCGCGCGATGCGCCCGAGAGCGGCCCGCGGCCGGCGTCGGTACTCGCCGAAGCCGTGCTTCGCTCGGGATCCGTCACGCGTCGACCGCCCTATCGGCCGGCTGCCGAGGCGTGTCGTTCAGTTCCAGCAGCTGGCGCTGCCACTCGATCTGCGCCCGCAGGCCGTCCTCGACACTGTGCCGCGGCTCCCAGCCGAGCGTGGCGCGCGCCTTGGTCGTGTCGGCGAGGGCCCGGACCTGCTCGCCAGGCCTCGACGGGCCGTACTCGATCCGCGCCTCGCGGCCCGTCAGGCGCTCGACCAGCCGCAACGCGTCAATGGCTGATATCGTCTCGCCGCCCCCAATGTTGAAGGCCTCGCCCGTGGGCCCGTGGCGGAAGGCGGCGACAGTCGCGTCCACGCAGTCGTCCACGTACGTGTTGCCGCGTGTTTGGCTACCGTCGCCGAACACGGTGACGGGCTCGCCTCGCAGCAGCCGTTCGATGAATATGTGGTAGCCCATGTCCGGGCGCTGGCGTGGCCCGTAGATCGAGAAGTAGCGCAAGACCGTGTACGGCACGGCGTAGTTGGCCGCGTAGGCCACGACCAGGTTCTCGGCCGCCAGCTTCGTGACGCCGTAGGGGGAGAACGGGCGAGTGGGGCGCGTCTCGTCCCCAGACGAGTCACGACCGTACACGGACGACGTCGACACGTGGATCAGGTGCTCGACGCCTGTCACGCGCAGCGCCTCCAGCAGCCGCTGAGTAGCTTGGACGTTGCACGTCATGTACTCGTCGAACCAGGTCCACGACCTAAGCAGCCCCGGCATCGCTGCCAGGTGGAACACCGTGTGGGCGCCATCGAGCAGCGGCCCCAGCTCGGCGGTGCGCAAGTCCGCCTCACGAAGCGTGAACAGTGGATGCCCGACCGCGCCGGCCAGGTTGCGCTCCTTGACCTCCCGAGCGTAGTAGTCGGTGAAGCTGTCGATGCCGACCACCGAGTATCCGTCGGCGAGGAGGCGATCGACCAGGTGGCTGCCGATGAACCCGGCGGCCCCGGTGACCACGCACACGGTGGCGCTCCCCGGAGTCGGCGGCGCGGGGGATGTCTCGTCCGGCATACGAGCGGCAATTGTAGCCGGGCCGGCTACCCCGTACCAGCGATTCGACCGCCGTCACGCCGGCGATTGGCCGCCGCTCGGTGTGCGCCGGAGTTGGGCGATCGCGACGCTGCCCGGCGGCCCGCCGCGTCGGCGGCGATCGGGAGTTGCACGGTCCGGCGCCAAGACCTAGCCTCAGGCGTCCGATCGAGGCTGCTCTATGCGCCCCACGGCGCGAAGATGCCCAAGGCTGCGGTGACTCATGCTACCAGTGATCGAAGTTTCCGGCGCGCCTGTTGAGCGGGGCCGGCAACACGGGCGCAAAGCGCGGGACCGCATCGCCCACAACTTGGCGGTGTACTTCTCGCGGTTCGAGAACGAGGGCCGAGTCGGGCGGTCCGAGGTGCTCGCGCGAGCGGCGGAGTACTGGCCGGTCGTGTGTCGGCAGAATCCCGACTACGCCGATGAGCTGCGCGGGGTAGCCGAGGGGTCGGGCAACGCGCTGCTCGATATGGTGGCGTTGAACCTGCGCTACGAGATCCTGTACCACCAGTTCACCGCCAACGCCTTGGCCGACGCAGCCGGCGGCGGTGGATCGGCTGGTGCAGGCAGCGCGGCCGACGGCTGCACCGCCTTCGCGGTCGCACCGGAGGCCTCGAGCGACGGCCGGTTGCTCATGGGTCAGAACTGGGACTGGATACCGGACGTGCAGGGCGTGGTGGTGCGGCGCGTCAAGTCTCAGCCGCGGGCGCTCTACTTCACCGAGGCCGGCATCGTGGGCGGCAAGATCGGCCTCAACTCGGCGCGCGTCGCACTGGCGATCACGGGTCTGACGTCGACCGACGACGACTGGTCGAGGCTCGGCAAGCCCTTCCACGTGCGCTGCTACGAGGTGCTCAACTCGCTCTCGCTCGAGGAGGCTGTCGCCGCTGCGTCCGACGGTGGCGGGTCGTGCTCGGCCGGCTTCCTGATCGGCCAATCCGGGGCCGGGGTGGTGAACATCGAGGCAGCGCCAGGGGCCGCCTGCCGACTGGCGCCGAACGGCGGGATGCTGGTCCACACCAACCACTTCATCGCCCCGGAGGCGCTCGGCGTCACGGAGCCGCCCAACCCGCGGCGGCCCGGCTCCGAGAACCGGCTGAGCCAGATGAGGCGCATACTAGCCACGGAGGGCCCGCACTCGCCCGAGTCGCTGCGGCGCGGCCTGCGCGACCACACCGGGCATCCCGACTCCGTGTGCCGGCATTTCGAGCCGGACGGCCCGGACTTCGAACGCTACGAGACCGTCGCCTCAGTGGTCATGGACGTGGGCAGCGGCGTGATGTGGATCACCGACGGTCCGCCCTGTGAGTCGCCGTACATCGAGCTGCGGCTCGACGAGGCCTAGGCCGAGGCGGGGCGACGACAGGTGGGTGAGATGCAAGCGGTGCGGCATGGCGCGAGCGGCGCGCAGGCTGCGTGGCCGGCGCCGGGCGACCGGGTCAGCGTCATCGGCTCGAGCTGTTCGGGCAAGACGACGATGTCACGCGGCTTGGCCGACGCGTTGGGCCTTCTGCATGTCGAGATGGACGCCCTTTACCACGGTCCGGACTGGACACCGCGCCCGTGGCCGGTCGTCAGGGCCCTCGTCGAGCAGGTGACGAACGGTGACCGCTGGGTCGTCGACGGCAACTACAGCGAGGTGCGGCCGTCGGTGTGGCCCCGCGCGGACACCGTGGTGTGGCTCGACTATCGGCTGTCGGTCGTCCTGTGGCGACTGCTCCGCCGCACCAGCAGGCGGATCGCGTTGCGCGAGGAGCTGTGGAACGGCAATCGTGAGGACGTCCGGACGTTCCTGTTCTCACGCGACTCGCTGCTGTTGTGGGTGCTCCAGACCTACCATCGTCGCAAGCGCCAGTACCCCGAGCTGCTTGCCCGGCCGGAGCACGCGCACCTCACTCTGGTCCACCTGGCCACGCCCCGGCAGGCCGACGACTGGCTGGCCGCCGTCCGTCGCGCCTATTCGCCGCACCAGCCACGGGCCCGGCGAACGCTCTCCCCGATCGACTCGTAGGCCGCGGCCAAGTCGCCGACGGCGCCCACGGAGAAGTGCGCCCCGGGATCCGACACCCGACTGAGCAGGTCGTTGTCAGCGTGCTCACCAAGGCCGATCGTGTAGATGGCGAAGCCGGCCGTGCCCGTGAAGAACGCCTCGGCGAGCGCGTCGTTCTCTTCCCCGTCGTGGCGCCCGTCGGCCAGCATCACGATCACGCCGCGATTCGAGAAGTCGCGCTCTCCGCCATCGAACAGCAGCTCACGCCTCGCGATGGCGATGGCTGTGTCGTAGCGAGTGGTGCTGCTGCCCGATCGCAGCGCCGCCAGCGCGGCGTCGATGCGCGAGCGGTCGGCGGTCAGGTGCGTCCGCGTCTGAGGCCCGCGGTCGAAGCCGATGACCGCCGCGTGGTCGCGCCGGGCGCTCATCTGGTCGAGCAGAGTGCCGATCGAGGAACGGACCGCGTCGAGCGGGGCGCCGTCCATCGACGCCGAGGTGTCGATGAGCAGCACCATGTCCGCGCGCAGAGCGTATTCGCCGGGCATGCACACGGTCGGCAGGAAGCTCGTGAACTGCGTCTCGGGCGATGGCTCGCCGGGCTGGGCGCCGGTAGCGGCCGGCATTGCCGCTGCCGCGATCAGCGCACTCGCGGCTGCCGCTGCCAGGGCAGGCAGAAGCGCTCTCACGACTCGCGGTGCAGCTCGATGGCCCGACGCCAGATGTCATCGAGCATCGGCTCGGTGAGCTTGCCGGTGAAGGTGTTCTGCTGACTGGGGTGATACGACACCAGCACGGTGACGCCGTCGAGCGGCACCTCCAGGCCGTGCGCGAACCGCGGGCGCGGCCGAGGCGCGGCGAGCCCCCGATCGCCCAGCACCTGCATGATCCGGGAGTACGCGTATGCTCCGAGCGGCACGATCACGTCAGCGTCAGGCAGCAGGTCCAGCTCGCGTTCGAGGTATGGTCGGCAGTTGTTCCACTCGGCGGTGGTCGGCTTGTTGCCGGGCGGAGCACAGCGCACGGCCGCGGTGATGTACGTCCCGTGAAGTTCCAGCCCGTCGTCGCGCGCCACCGACGTGGCGGCGCTCGCCAGCCCGGCCCGGTGCAGCGCTCGGTAGAGCCAGACTCCCGAGCGATCGCCGGTGAACATGCGCCCAGTCCGGTTTGAGCCGTGCGCGCCAGGCGCGAGCCCGACGACAATCAGCCAGGCGGTCCAATCACCGAAGCCGGGCACCGGACGCGCCCAATAGGTCTCGTCGGAATACGACGCGCGCTTCTCCGACCCGACCCTCTCGCGCCACTCGACGAGCCGTGGGCACGCGCGGCATCCCTCGACGTCTCTGCTAAGCTGCTCGAACGGCGACTGCGGCGCTGCCTTCCGGACCTCGTGTCGCGCGGCGGTCATGACGCGTCCGCCCGATCTCCCGCTGTGAGGATCGCGAGGACCTCGGCCGCCCCGGACCCCGCGACGAGATGGCCCACCTCACGGAGGAACCGCGCGTCACAGTCCGGGATCTGGAACGCCAGATACCGGCCCATCGCCGGCGGGACGTTCTGGTCGTCCTCCCCCTGCCACAGGTGGACGCGCATCCCGATGTCCCGCGGCTCGAAGCCCCACGGGCTGGTCAGCACCCGCATGTCGTGCGCGACGCCGCGCCAGCCGGACCTATACGCCTCCGCTATGTGGGCGAGAACCGAGGCGCGCATGTCGCCGGCGGTGATCGCCTGCCTGTCCTGGTCGGCCATCGCTGCGGCCATTCGCCCGAGGAACCGCTCGGGATGCCGCTGCAGCATGCGCCGCTGGGACCAGGCGAACATGTGGCGCTGGCCAGGCAAGTTGGCGAGCGACCACCAGGCCAGGCGAGCAGGCGTCCGGAAGCCTCGTAGCGCCGCCGGCCTATCGAGAGGAGCCATCGAGTTAACCACCGCCACGCGGAGCAGGCGGTCGGCGATGTCGTGCGCGCAGACCAGAGCGTACGGGCCGCCGGCGGAGCCGCCCAAGATCGAGAACTTGTCGATTCCGAGCGCGTCGGCCAGGGCGACCACGTCTCGCGGCCAGTGGCGCAGGGCACGACCAGGCTGGAAGTCCGACAGGCCATAGCCGGGTCGATCGACTCCAATCAGGCGCACGCCGGCGGCCGCGAGCTCGCCGTCGCTCGACGCCACGAGCCGCGAACCGGGGAGCCCGTGGAACTGGAGGACCGGCGTCCCGTGCGGGTCGCCGTACTCTGCGAAGCCGAGCCATCGACCGTCGGCCAGCCGGAGCCGCTGATCGATGCGGGTGCCGAGTCCCATACGGGTATTGTAGGGCCGACTGCTGCCGGCGCGCACGTTCCCGCAGGACCGCATCGCGAGCGCCGAGGCCAAGCGTTTGCGGTATGATATCCGCCGTCATGCGGGTCCGGACGACATGAACGCTCTCGCGGCATCGCGGCGCAGCGGCCTCGCGCTGGTCGTGGCGCTCACTAGCCTCGGCAACGTGGTGGCGCTGTCGGCCGCCGGCGACTGGCCGCTCGTGGCGTGGGCCGGTGGGCTGCTCGTGATGTGCGCCGTGCCTGGCTATCTGTTGGCGGTCGTCCTGCTCCCGCGCCGCGACTCGGTCGATCCGCTAGAGCGATCCGTCATTGCCGTGGGCTTGGGCTACGGTGCGCTGATCCTCGGCGCCATGGGCGTGCACTACGTGCCGGGCCCGATCACGCCGTCGCTGACGCTCGCGTTGTTCGACGTGCTGATCGGGGCTCTGGTGATCGTGACGGCCCTCATCGAGCGCGACGGCGAGCCGATAGCCTTGCCGCGAGATGCGCTCTGGCACGTGGCGCTGGTGCTGGCGGTCGCCGCGCTGTTCCGCCTGCCGAACATCGGCTACGCGGAGTTCCAGGGCGATGAGGCCACGATCATGGCCAAAGCGGCGGCGGCCGTCGAGGGCCGCGGCGACGCGCTGTTCGTTCACAAGAAGGGCCCGGCCGAGATACTCGTCCCGACCGCGTTCTATGGGCTCGTCGGCCGGACGAGCGAGACGATGGCCCGGCTCCCGTTCGCGCTGGCGACGATGGTGGGCATCCTCGGGCTCTACCAGCTCGGCCGCTCCATGTTCAACCCGTTCGTGGGCCTCGTCGCGGCGCTGCTGCTGTCGTTGAACGGCTTCTTCGTCGGGTTCGGGCGTGTGCTGCAGTACCAGGGGATAGTGTTCCTGTTCTCCACGCTGGCCCTGTTGTGCGTGTGCCTGTATTACAGTGACCGGGATCCGGCGCGCCGCTTCCTCGGACTGTCAGTCGTCTTCGTTGGGCTCGGAATGCTGGCGCAGTACGACACGGTGTTCGTCGTGCCAGCGGCCGCCTACCTGGTGCTGCTTAGGTGGTGGCGCGACAGGCAGGCGCTCGGGCGCGACCTGGTTGCGATCTTTGGCGCCGCGGCTATCGTGCTCGTGGTGCTCCTGGCGTTCTTCGTGCCCTGGTCGCAGCACCCGTACTTCCGCGAGTCGACGCTGCCGTACTTGTTCGATGTGCGGGTCGGGGGCGACGACGGACCTTTGCACAACACCCTCGGCAACTCGCTGCTGCTGAGCACGTTTTACAACTCCACATACTACATGGCCTTCTTGGCCGCAACGCTGGCCGCAGCCATAGCGCATCACCTGTGGCGCACCGGGCGTCAGTGGGTGGGCGCGGTGCTGACGGGCGTGTTCCTGATCGGCGCAGTCCTGCTGGTGGCGGCGCCGGACGCCTGGGAAGTGGGTGGGGTCAACGCGAGCCTGGCGTTCATGCTGGGGTTCGTCCTCGTGCTGCTCGCGTCCAGGTCGCCGGCGCCGGAGTGGAAGGCGCAGCTGCTGTGGTTCAGCGCGGGCTTCGTCTTCTACGCCACGCTGGTGAAGTCGCCCCGCACCCACTTCCATGTCGCTTTCCCGGCGTGGTCGGTGCTCAGCGCGACCGCCCTCGACGAGCTGCGAGTCAGGCTGCCGAGCCTGCGTGCGCGGCGGGTCGCGGGACTGGGCTTCGCGGCCTTGTTCGCTGGCTTCGCGTTCTACCCGTACCTGGTGTTCGTGCAGCACGACGTGGAGTACAGGCGCGCGTTCCCGGCGGTGAAGCCGCCCGGCTACTGGACCCTCACCGACGAGCTGCCGACGAATGGCTGGTTCGGCTTCCCGTACCGGGCCGGCTGGAAGGCCGTGGGCGCCATGTTCGCCGACGGTGCCCTCCGCGGATCGTACTTCTCGAACGAGGAAGAGAAGATCACGAACTGGTACACGCGCGGGGCAATACGCTGCGATCAGGAGCCGCGCTACTACGTTATCGCCGAGGGGGTGCAGGACGACCGCCCGGTGCCGCTCGACATGGCTGCCGCCGGGTACGGCGAGATCGCCCGCGTGACCTCGGGCGGGCGGACGCGGATCACGATCTACGAGCGCGGCCAGCCGAGCAGTCAGGCGACCGAGAGCGCGGCGGCCGCCGACTCCGGGGCCAGCGGCGCCAGTCCCGGTGCCGAGGAACCGGATGCCGGTGTGACCGTCTACGCCGTGGAGGACGTGGTTGCCCGATACGACAGCGAGCTCAGCGCGCCCGACTTCGAGCCGCTGCTGCCGTATGGCTACGAGACCGGCTACGTCGCCGTGCCGTTCGTGACCGACGACAATCCGGACGGGGTCGTCTTTGACGGCAAGGCGCGCCTGGTGGGCGTCGACTACGACACGGAGCCCCTGGCGCCCGGCGACGAGGCCGCGCTGACGCTGTACTGGCAAGGCCTGCAGCCGATGCAGAAGGACTACAGCGTGTTCGTGCACCTCACGGACCCGGACGACGCGACGGCGGTGCGCGCGCAGAGCGACGGCGCGCCAGGTATCTGCGGCAAGCCTCAGCCGGCGACGACGTGGGAGCCAGGGCGGATCGTGCTCGACAGGCGCGTGCTGCGGCTGCCGGACGACCTGCCCGACGGCGACTACGTGCTCCGCGGCGGGCTCTACGACTACGAGACCCTCGAGCGCCTTCCGGTCTCGTCCTCGCCCGACGTCGAGCCCGGTCGCCCGGGCAGCGGCGCGCCAGGTGACCAGGCCGGGGTGATCGGCGTCATCACGGTGCGGCGAAGCTCGTGAGCGGCGAGTCGGCCACCCGGTCGTGGCTTGTGGACCTGCTGATTGCCGCCGTGGTGGTCGTCGCCGCGCTGGTGCCGCGGCTGGCCGA
Organism: Anaerolineae bacterium; assembly: GCA_046259645.1. Classification (GTDB taxonomy): domain Bacteria; phylum Chloroflexota; class Anaerolineae; order Epilineales; family Epilineaceae; genus JBJYWW01. Next base: position 204 of record JBJYWW010000024.1, on the reverse strand, counting down.
TCGCGATGTGTTCCTGACGCCCGACGAGCTGCGATGGACATGCAGGTCGGCCAACTTCCACCGGGCCCTGGCCACGGGCGAGCTGGCCGAGACTTATCAGAAGGAGCACCCCGGCGTCATCACCATGTGGCTCGGCGGGATCGGCCTGCCGGTCGATCCCGACAGCTCTTGGTCGATCGCGTGCCACGAGCTGGAGCCGAGCAA
>JBJYWW010000023.1:0-7683 GCA_046259645.1 Anaerolineae bacterium | reverse complement strand
CGACCGGATAACGGCCCGCGACTCGGACGGCCGCCTGCTCGGCGATCACGTGGTGCTGTCCGGTGACTAGTCCGCGTCGAGTCCAGCTCTTGTCGCGCCGCGCCGCTGGGCTAGTCGGTGCTTGGTGCCTGGTCCCGCTCCGCGACCTCGACTGAGCCGAGGACCACGCCGTCCTGCCCGCCGGGCAGCGTCCAGCGCTCGCCCGACTCGGGATCGTACATGCCCACCACCAGCTCGAGCGGTCCCTGCACGTCAGCCGGCAGCGCCAGCCCGTGTCGATCGTCGATCGGCTCGCCCGCGCGCCACGTGGTCGGCGGACGGGCGTCGAGCGCCGGGAAGGCGTCGTGCTGAGCCACCAAGGTGCCGGTCGGATCGTACGCGTGAACGAACACTCGGGCGTCGGCGGTGGGCGGCTCGTCGGCTTCCCAGCGCAGCGCCACGGCAATGCCTGATCCCGGCTCGGCGCGCGAAGTGAACGACGCGTCGACGAGGCGCGCGCCGCCGCTGAAGAGCGCGTGCGGGGCGACTTCCCTGTCCGGCACCGCGGTCACGTACTCTTGGAGCAGTGTGTCGTCGCTCCACCAGCCGGTAGCCGGATAGAGCGTCTCGTCGGCCCAGGCCTTCAGCGCGGCGCTGCCTGGGCTAGCGGTGCCCTTGTAGAGCACGAGCCAGAGCCGAGGCGACTCGCGCGAGGCGTCCTCGACCCGCGCGACCGCCAGCTCGGGAGACTCGCGAACGGGGTCCCAAACCTGGCCGTAGGTCCAAGGCGGGTCGTTCGGGGCCCGATAGCGCTCGTAAGCCCCGGCCAGGCTGAGCACGTTGAACGCGACCAAATCGTGCGGCAACGTGTGCTCGGCGAGCTGACGCTGAACCGACGCCGGATCGTAGTCGCCCGACAGCTCCGCCTCGCGCTCGTAGGCGTAGTTGGCGATGGTTGGTGCCGCGGCAAGGACCAGCGCGGCAAGCCCGACGAGGCCAAGTGCGGGCGCTCGGCCCCACAGCCCCGCCACGGACCAGGCGAGCCCGAGCGCGATGAAGGGCGCCGCCACGATGGCGTAGCGGTCCTGGAACATGTGCGCCTGCGCTCCGAGACCCAAGCCGACGATGGTCGCCGCCAGCGGGAGGACCGCGACTCCCAGGTGGCGCCACAGCGGCGGTCGAGCGACCGCCACTCCGATCACGAACACGATCAGCGTCACGGCCACCGCCGCTGCGCGCATCTCGGGCAGGAAGAGGGCAGCGATGAGCCCGTCGTCGGCGAGGGCGGCGACCGCGCTCAGATCGAAGCCTCCCGGGCCGGTGCGCTCGGCGACGCGGCTGGCCATCAGCGGCGCCGCGTAGGCCAGCCACGGCACGTATGCCAGAGCGCTCGCCGCGGCGACCACGCCGATGCGCCGCCATCGTCTCGGCCAGGCGACCACCGCGGCGGCGAACAAGCCGGCGACGGCGAAGCCACTATAATAGAAGAAGAGCAATGCGGTCACCGCACCGACACCGGCTGCCACTCCGTGAACGGGCCGCCCGTGAGACGCGAAGCGCGCCAGGCCCCAGACGGCGAGCAGCAGGGGCGACGCTGTGAGCGCGTACATCCGCCCGACCCCGGCGTAGTAGAGGAATGCCGGCGCAAGCGCGACCAGCACTGCCGCGAACAGAGCGGCGCGCCTCGCCGCCGATGCCGATGCGTGCCACCATGATGCGGCGGCGACCGCCGCAAGCGGCACGGCCAGGGTGCCGGCGAGAGCCGACAGCGATCGGAGCCAGAACTCGCCGGAACCGCCCGCCGCCACCCATGGTGCCAGCGACAGGTAGTACAGCGGGGGGTGCACGTCGAGCGCCGTGAGGCGCATGATCTCGACTGCTGGCAGCTTGGCCAACGCGATGCTCCACCCCTCATCCCACCGAAGCGGAACGTCGGCGAGCGCGTGAAACCGCAGGGCGAAGCCGAGAATCGAAGCGAGGAGCACTCCCGCGCGTGACATCGCGGCGAAGGTTACATCGGGAGCACCGGGCCTCCAAGCAGTCGGCCGCCGACGCGCTGCCGCTTCGCCCGTCGGTGGCACGAGCCGTGGCCCCTGCGCCAGCCGTGGCCCCTGCGCCAGCCGTGGCCCCTGCGCCAGCCCCGGCTATCGCGCCAGGCCCTGTTGCCGCGTTGGACCCGGACGCTGCGCCAACGCTGATCGGGGCGTCGGCTTTGGCCGGTGCCCTTGCACTTGCGGCGTCCCTGGCCCTCGCGGCCGCGGCCCTGACCCCGGCGTCGGCAGCGGCGCAGGCGCCGCCTGCGTGCCCTGGCAACCTGCTCGCCAACCCCGACTTCGAGGACGGCTTCACGGCGCGCGGGCGGATGGCCGAGACCGTCGCCAACGACTGGACGGCCTGGTACGAGCGCTTCCCCGGCGTGGATGGCCTCAACTACGTTCCCGACTACGCTCCGCGAAACATGTTCGACGACGGGCCGGCGGCCGTGCACAGCGGGCTCTGGAGCCAGGAGCTGGCGACCAGCGGCGCCACCCACACCGCCGGGCTGTGGCAGCGCGTGGCCGTGCCCCCCGGAACGCAGTTGCTGGCCACAGGCGCGGCGCGCGCTTGGGCGTCCGATCACGACGACCCGGTGCGCTCGGACCCGCCTGGGACGTACGTTCTCTCGCTCGGAATCGATCCGCGCGGCGGGACTGACCCGAACGCCGACAGCATCGCCTGGAGCACACCGATCACGATCACGGACACGTGGGTGCCCCTCAGCGTCGAGGTGGCCGTGCACCAGCCAGCCGTGACGCTGTTCACCAGGGGCCAGCCGCTGCGCATACTCGCGCACAACGTCTCGCGGTGGGACAGCCTGTGCCTGCGGGCGCTCGGACCTGTCGGCGAGCCGACGTCCACTGCAACGAGCGCGCCCTTGCCGACTCGCACGCCGGGCCCCGACGAGCCGACTCCTTCCCCGACTGTCACCGAGCCGCCTGCTCCCGGGACTCAGGCGGCTCTGGAGCTCGGGCTGAGGCTTGACATGCTCGGAACGTCGACGGCGGTGGCTGGGGCGCTGCCGACCGAGCCCAATCTGTCGCTGCCCGAGAGAGTTGCCACTAGGGCCGCGCTGGACGCGCCGGTCGAGGAGGCCACGCCGTGGCCGGAGCTCGATGACACAGCTACCATGCAGGGCCTCGGGCGGGAGGTGTACGATCGCGCCGGGCTCGCGTTCCTGGCGATAGCGGCGCTGATCGGCGGAATCGTGTTCGGCGTCGGACGAGCCCGCAGCCGCGACGGCGAACCCGCTGACTGAGAAGCGCGCGCCGGGCGTCCGGCGCGAGCCGCCGCAGGCGGAGGAGACTACGTGGAAGACTTGGCGCGACGCCTGACCGACGGCGTGACGCGGGTCCTGCCGGCGCTAGCCGTGCTGGGAATGGCCGCGGTGGCGGTGCTGCCGGCGCTGCTCGTGGCCGGCATCGTCGCGACGCGCGCCGGCGGCGACAGCCCGTTCCTCTTGCAGCGGGTGCACCAGATGGCGGGCGCGATGGCCGCGCTGCACCTTCCGGCGCGGTGGATGCCGGACGCCGCCTACGGCATGGGCTACCCCTTCTGGATCTACTATGCTCCGCTCGCCTATGCGGTAGCCGGCGCGATAGCGCTGCTGGGCGGAGGCGTCATCGGCGCGGTGAAGGTGTCGCAGCTGCTGTGGTTCGCCATCGCCGCGCTCGGCATGTACGAGTTCGCCGCCAAGGCCGTCCGATCGCGGGCCGCCGGCGTCATTGCCGCGGCGTCGTACACGTACGCCCCCTACCACATGGTGAACGTGTACGTCAGGGGGGATGCCCTCTCGGAGCTGACCGCGTACGCCGTCGCGCCATGGGTGCTCTTGACCGTCGACGGCGCGATCGAGAAGCGCGACGCGTCGTCAGTGGCCGCGCTGGCACTGGCGCTCGGCCTGCTCGTGACAAGCCACACTATCTCCGCGATGCTCTTCATGCCCTTGATCGTGGCCTACGCGGTGTGGCGGCTGATCGTGCTGGCGCGTGAACCCGGGCCCAGCGCGCGCCGTGCCCGCCCGCCGGGAGTGCGGGCGAGCGAGCTGGCAGAGGGCGGCGATGGGCTGGCGGTCCTGCCGGCGCTGACGATACGCCTAGGGCTGATCCTCGAGCGCTGGACCTGGCCCTTGCGCTGGAGCAGACGAGCCCGGGCGATCACGGCGCTCGTTGGCGGGGCCGCGCTGGGCGCGGGGCTGTCGTCGTGGTACTGGGTGCCGGCGCTGGCGGAGCGCGACGCAGTGCAGCTGTCAGGCAACCTGACCGGCTACTTCGACTACGCGGGGCACTTCCGATCTGTCGGCGAGCTGGTTGCCTTCGCGCCGGTCGTGGACTATGCGATCGCGGGGGGCCGCGCACCGTGGAGCGCTGGGCTGTTGCAGCTCGCGTTGGCTGCGATCGGCCTCGCGGTAGGGCTCGGTGTCGCCCGCCGGAGGGGGCACTCCGTCTTCTGGCTCGCCGTCGCGGCGTTCGCCACGTTGATGATGCTGAGCGTCTCAGCCCCGCTCTGGCGGCTCATACCTCCGCTGGCGTTCGCGCAGTTCCCGTGGCGCTGGCTGGCGGTGCAGTCCCTTGCGCTGGCGATGCTCGCGGCTCCGCTCGGAGCGCTCCGCGGCGGCAGGCTGCTGGCGGTCGGTGCGGCCGTGGCATTGGCGCTGGCGGCCGTGATCCAGCTGCCGGTCGAGACGCTGTCCGTGGCGGACGTGACGCGCGCCGACCTGGCGGCGTTCGAGCTGCTGTCGGGCAACATCGGGTCCACGGTCCGCGCCGAGTACCTGCCGGCCGGCGTGGCGCCGCGCCCGCGGACGAGCGTGCACCTGGTGCACGGTGACGCGGCGATGCCGCGCTCCGCAAGCGCCGGCGGGTCCGTCGACTCCGTGGCGCTGCTCCACCGCGGCCCGGCCGAAGAGGAGTGGGAGGTCGAGACATCGGGCATCGCGCCCGTGACGGTGGCGTTCCCGACATACGGCTTCCCCGGCTGGATGGCGACCGTGACGCGACTGGACGCCGAGGGCGCGATGCCGGTTGCCGGGATCGAGGGTGGACCGGCGCAGGTAGCCGGCGCCGTTGACGGCAGCGCGTGGGTGACGGTCAACCTCCCGAACGGCAAGCACAGGGTCCAGCTCAAGCTCGGTCGAAGCGACGCGCGCGCGCTGGCTGAAGGGATGTCGTTGCTCAGCCTCTGCGCCCTGTTGCTGGTCGCGCTCGTGGACCGGCACCCGCGGTGGCGGCGAGGGCTCATCCTGCTGGTTGCGGCGGCGCTGGCCGCGGTGTTGGCGGCGCGGGTGCTGCCGCGGGGCGAGGCCGTCGGGCCCAAGACGCTGGACTTCACGCGCGCCCCATACCCGCACTACAACCCCGACGGCATCAAGTACGGCGACTCGCTCCTGGTCGAGGCCGACGTCTTCATCGCGAGCGCGACCGACTCAGACGAGCCCGTGGACCTGATTGCCGTCACGCCCGCTATCGCGCCCGAGGCGGAGCTCGGCGTCGGCGGTGCGCTCGAGGTCGACCTGGCCTGGGAGGGCGCTCAGCCGGGTGCGATCGTCGAGGCTGCTCTGGTGAGCCCGGCCGAGGCCCAGTTCGGCGTGCCCGACGTGCGCGCGTCGCAGTCGCAGCCCCAGACCGACCCGGCCACGATGCGACTTCAGGCGCCGGACGACGTGGTGCCCGGTCCCTACTTCGTCAGGCTGACCGTCAGGGACAAGGACGGAGCGGAAGTGCGGGCCGCAAACTCCGACGGCTACGACGTCGGGTCGGTCTACCTGGGGCCAGTGCAGGTGAGAGCCGGCAAGCACCGCGAGAGTCGCGACGGCGCTCCCGTGGCGCGGATGGGCAGCATCGTCCTGCAGGCGGTCCAATCGTCGCAGCAGGACGACCTGCTCGAAGTGCGGATGTACTGGCAGGCCGACGAGCGGCAGGTGCGCGACTACAAGACATCCGTCCGGCTGCTGGACACGGAGAGCAACGTCGTCGCCTCCGATGACAAGCCGCCGCTCTACGGGTTCTACCCCACGACCGCGTGGCGCCCGAGCGAGCAGGTCATCGACCGCCGCTGGCTGTCGCTGGACGGCGTGGCGCCGGACGACGACTACCGCATCGAGGTAGTGCTGTACGACGCCACGGACCCGGAGGCGCCGCTCGGCTCGGGTCAGGTGGGAGGCGTGATCGTGACGGCCCTCAATGGCGCCGGAGCTGAAGCCGACGGCCCAGCGGACAGCGACGGTGCAGCGGGAGACGGCGACCCGGCGGACAGCGACGACCCGACTGTAAACGCCGACGACACCTAGTTGGTCGCGACCACCACCCGCTGACCCTGGCCCGCCGCGACGAGATCGCCGCGCGTGACCGGCAGCGGCTCCAGGCTGAAGGCGTCGTAGACGCCGACCGTCACGGTGTAGGGCGTCTCGCGCACCGCGACATCCCGCGGCAGCCGCATGCGGTGCCGATCGCGCACTGTCATTCCCGGCAGCCACTTGAGCGTCGGGATGGCGCCGAGCGCCGGCGTGCCGTCGTGCTGCGCCGCCCAAGTCCCGTCGGCCGCGTGGATCTGCGCCGAGACGGTGTAGTCGCCGACGTGCGCCCACTCGGAGAGCCAGACCAGGTCGACGACGAGCCACGATTCTCCGTCTCCGCGCTCGTCGAAGCTGACGTCCGAGCCCACGAGCCACATCGCGTCGCCGAACGGGATAGCCTCCGCGGGCGGATCGACGACCCGCGGCCGGCCGTCGAGGCCAACCTCCAGCGAGTGCGTAGGTCCGACTCCGAGAAGCGTGTCGCGCACCCGAACCGGAAGCGACCTGCGCGCGGGCTCTAGGAACCACTTCTCAAACGCGGTCGAGTCAAACGCGGTCGAGTCAAACGCGGTCGAGTCAAACGCGGTCGAGCCGGCTCGGGACGAGTACGTCGCGAGCTCGATCACGTTGTCCGGGACGGGCAGCACGTCGAAGCCATCGACGTCGGCCGGGCGTGCCGCCTCCGCTCGAGGGACTAGACGCTCCGGGCCGTCGGCGGTCTGGCGGTAGACGCCGAGCACCAGGCTGGTGTCGGGCAGGTCCTCGCGGTACGGCTCGATCGGCAGCCGCACCAGGAGCCCGCCCTGATCGTTCCAGCGGGCCGGGCTGAACGTCCTGTCGACTTGGCCGTGGACCGTGCCGGTCGTGCGATCGACCAGCTGCGCGAACACGGTCAGCGGCTCCTCCACGACGCCGCGCGCCGCGAAGCGGGCCAGCAACGCGTCAGGGATCGTCCGCGGCGCCAGCGGCGAGACGAGCTCGGCTCGAGCCGCATCAGCGCCCAAGTCAGGGACGCTCGCTTCAATCAGCGTCACCTCTCCACCGAAACCTACCCCGACCGGCGCCCAGTCGTCGCGCCGGCCGCTGGTGTGCTCGGTCGTGAAGAACGGCGTCCCGGGCAGCGGCTGAACGGCGACGTCGGCGGCGACCATCTCGCCGCTCCTGTTCGTGAGCACCGTCGGCGACCCAGCCTCGTCCAGGCGCCGCAGCCACGTCGCGCCGATCGGCTCCGAGCCTTCGGGATACACGTACGCGACATCCAAATCGGGCCGCGGGCTGACGTCATCGGCCAGGAACCAGATCGGAGTCACGTAGTGCCAGTTGGCGAGGCGCGGCGCGCCGCAGGGGCCGTCCTGGGGGTCGGTCCAGCAGGG
>JBJYWW010000022.1:0-6110 GCA_046259645.1 Anaerolineae bacterium | reverse complement strand
GTGGCTGCGGGAGTGCAGGTCGGCGAGGGTCGGGCCGTGCCGGTCGGCGAGGTGGACGGCCACGGCGGGGCCCAGCCCGACGGCCAGCAGCACGCCGACGGAGGGTCCCAGCCCGACGTCCAGCAGCACACCGACGGAGGGCCCCAGCCCGACCGCCAGCAGCACGCCGACGGAGGGGCCCAGCCCGACCTCCAGCAGCACCGCTACCGAGGGCCCGAGCCCGACCTCCAGCAGCACGGCGACTGAGGGCCCGTGCCCGACGTCGAGCAGCACGCCCACGGTAGGCCCGAGCCCGACGTCGAGCACCACGCCGACCGATGGCCCCAGCCCGACGCCGAGCAGCACCGCCACCGGTGGGCCGTGCCGGACGAGGACGCCTCACCCGACTGGGCGTCCGACGAACACCCCGGGCGCGACGCGCCCCGCGACAAGCACCGCGACGCCGCGCCCGCCCGACTTCCATCCGGTGTGCGTCCTGGTCCAGGAGGACCCGCTGCTGCTCAAGTGGATCGACGCGACGACCTTCGAGACCGAGTTCCAGCTCGAGGTGCGGGTCAACGGCAGCGCTTGGCTGCCATACGACCCGCCGACCATGAGCACGACGATGGCCTCTACCGGTGCGCAGTACAGCGTTCTCACCAACGCGCTGCCCATGAACTCCGTGTACATCTTCCGTGTGCGGTCGTTCAACCGGTACACTGGGCAGGCCTCGGCGTGGTCGAGCCCGAGCTCCGAGTGCTACACGCCGCAGGTGCCGTCGTGGCAGGTGGGCTGCTACGAGGGCCAGGTGTACCTCCAGGGGCGGTCGGAGCACTCCGATGCCCTGATCCTGTACCACGGCTTCCCGATCACCACCGCGGACAACGAGGGCTACTTCAGGTTCTGCGGCGCCGTGCAGGGCAGCCACCGCATCAGTAGCCGCGGCGCCTGCTATCTCGAGTCACTGGCGCCCGATGTGTGGGTCGGCGCGGGCCGCACTACGACTCTGCCGTTCACCGCGCTGCGCGGCGGCGACGTGATCAACGACGATTGGGTGAACCTGTACGACCTGGTGCGGGTCGGTGCGGCGTACGGCACGACGCCGCCGGCGGACCCGGCCGCGGACTGCAACCGCGACGGCAGCATCAACTTGTTCGACCTGGTGATGGTCGGCTCCAACTACGGCGTGCGAGGCCCGGTGCCGTGGGGCGCCTCGTGGGTTGACGGCGCCGCCGCGGCCGACGACGGCTCGATAGTCGATCCGTTCGGCTTCGAGGCCACGACTCAAGGCGTGCCGGGCGGTGTCCCGGTCGAGCTGCCCGGGCGAACCCAAGGCGACGACGAGATGGTCGTCGACCTCACCGTTCGCGACGCGCGCGGCCTCTACGGCGCCGAGATGGTCATTGCCTACGATCCAGCGAGACTCGCGGTTGTCGACAGCGGGCTCCAGGAACATGGAGTGCAGGTGAGCCCGGGCGACGCCTGGCCCGTGGGCAGCTCCTACATCGCCCGCAACAGCGTCGATGCCGAGCGTGGCGAGATTCGGTTCGCCGCCAGCCTGCTGCGACCGTCCGAGGGGTTGGACGGCGACGCGCACGTCCTGCGCATCACCTTCAAGGTGCTTGACGGCGACGGGGCCGACGGCTATCGGTTGACGAACGTGCAGCTGGCCGACGCCAGTGGGCACCCCATCGGCTCGCGCTGGTCGGGTGTCGAGATACACCGGGTCGCCGACTTGCTGCTGCCGATCGTGAAGGTGAACCGGGCGAACCGATAGCAGATGCTGCTCGAGGATCTGATAGGTGACATAGCCTTAACGGGGGCGCGCGCGGCTCAGGCGAGCGGCGCGCTGCCGGCGTTTGAGCTGCCGGTGTCGGCGCCCGTCGCGAGATCGAAGAACCCGGAGTGGGGCGACTTCTCGACGGCCCTGGCCATGCAGCTGGCCGGTAGCGCGCATATGGCGCCGCTCGAGATCGCGCAGGCGATCGAGGCGCATCTGCCGGCGGACGACCTCGTCGGATCGACCTCGGTGACGCCGCCCGGCTTCCTCAACTTCACCGTCGCTCCGCGCTGGCTAGCCGGACAGGTGGATCGCATCGCCGAGGCCGGGACCGGCTATGCCGACCTCGACTCCGGCGCGGGGAGATCCGCGCAGGTCGAGTACGTGAGCGCCAACCCGACGGGCCCGCTCACAGTCGGGCATGGACGGGGCGGCGTCATCGGCGACACCGTCGCCAACGCGCTCGAGGCAGCCGGCTTCGACGTGACGCGCGAGTTCTACTTCAACAACGCCGGCAGCCAGATGCGGAGGCTGGGCGAGTCGTACCGCTGCCGCTATCTGCAGGCGCTAGGCGACGACGTCGATGTCCCGGAGGACGGCTACAAGGGCCAGTACCTGGTCGACATGGCCGAGCTCCTCGCCGCCGAGCGCGGCGGCGAGCTGCGCGACCAGCCGTGGGAGACCTTCAAGGACCTGGCTGAGGCGGAGCTGACGGCCGGGCAGCGCGAGACGTTGCGGCGAGTCGCCATCGAGATGGACGTGTACTTCAACGAGCATTCGCTGTACGACGACGGCACCGTGTGGCAGACCGTCGATGATCTACGTGAGCGCGGCTTTGCCTATGACAGAGATGGCGCGGTCTGGTTCAAGGCCACCGCGCTGGGGGGGGCCGAGGATCGCGTGATCGTGCGTTCGTCAGGCGAGCCGACCTACCGCCTGCCCGACATCGCGTATCACGTCAACAAGCTCGGTCGTGGCTTCGACCTGGTGATTGACGTCCTCGGCGCCGACCACAAGGACGCCTTCCCGGACGTGCGCCGCGGCGTGGAGGCGCTCGGGCTCGATCCCGAGCCGATCAAGATCCTGATGAACCAGTTCGTGACGGTCAAGGGGGCGCGGATGAGCAAGCGCGCCGGGCACTTCACCACGCTCGACGAGCTGCTCGACGAGGTGCCCGGTGACGTCGTGCGGTTCTTCCTGCTGATGCGCGCGCCGGAGAGCCACCTGGAGTTCGATCTCGACCTCGCGCTGGAGCAGTCGGACAAGAACCCGGTGTACTACGTGCAGTACGCCCACGCCAGGGTAAGCAGCATCCTGCGCCTGGCGCGCGAGCGCGGGTTCACCACCGACGGCGCGGACGTGACCCTCCTCACCCACCCGTCCGAGCTGGCCCTCATCAGGCGGCTGCTCGAGCTCTCGACGGTGATAGACCGCGTAGCCGAGGACCTGACGCCGCACACGCTCACCACTTACGCGCGGGACCTGGCCTCCGACTTCCACGCGTTCTACCGCGACTGCCGCGTTCTCGATGAGGGCGAGCCCGAGCTGTCGAGGGCCCGCCTCAGGCTCGTTGAGGCGTCGCGCATCGGCCTCGCCCGCGCCCTCGACCTGGTCGGGGTGTCCGCGCCCGAAGAGATGTAGGGGCGCCTGTGCCCGTCCCCCTGGCCCCAATCCCGCACGCCCTCGCCTGAGCCCGAGCCGGACCTTCTCTAGAGCTCGCTTGCGCCTGCTCCGGCCGCTCAGGGGCCTGCTTGCACCTTCGTCAGCGTCTGCGTCGGCCTTTGTGGGCCTGCTCGCACCTCCGGCGGCGCCGTTTGAGCCCCTGTCAGCGTCCAGTCAGCTTCAAGGCAGTCTCCAGGGATTGCCGTGCCCACGTGACGGGAATCGCGGGTCAAGCAATGACCGCGAAGGGCCGTTAGACTCTAAGGCAAGCTGAGAGATCGCTCGCGGGACAGGATAGGGAGATCGGTGATGAACAGGACGACCAAGGTTGTAATGGCGTTGGCGTTGGTGGCGGCGGCGCTGGTCGGGACCGGAACGGTGGCTTCGGCCGATCCGATCCAGTTCGATCCCGATCGCGACTACCGCGCGGCGATGGACTACTTCGTACCGGAGCTCGGAGCGTGGGCCGATGAGGTCGAGAGCACGGTGAACGCTCTGGCCGTCAAGCCGGAGCTGGCGAGCGAGCTGCCCGAGCTCGCGTACCGCGGCCGGATGATGGTCTACGACCTGGAGGGCACTCGCGCCCCGGCTGACATCGCGGACGCTCACGAGACGCTCGTGTTCGCGACGGGGCAGCTCATGGAGGCCGCGCAGATCGCTGCCGACGATCCGGCGGGCGCCGACCTGCTGATGGGACGGTACATGGATCGGCTCGACGACGCACGGCAGCAGATCACGACCTGGCTGACGACCGGCGTGGACCCGGTCAGGCTGGGCAAGGCACCCGCGGTGCCGGTGGCGGGCAACTAACAACCGGCGCATCCACGACCGCGGCGGCGAGGGCCATCGAGCCCTCGCCGCCTGCGGTTAACCGCGTGGTCCACGCTGCCGGGCCTGCCTGACCCACCGATGCGCCTGCGCTGCCCGACTACCAGGCGTCCACGGACACGCCGCTCAGGCCGACGTAGGCGATCACGTATGCCGACAACCATCGCGACCAGTGATAGGCGCGGTTGTCCGACACGTACGGTGCGAACTTGCAGGTGGCCCAGCCCGGGTTGGGCGGCGTCACTGAGTACTCGTCGAGCACCCGCGTGACGCGCCCTCGCCAGCGGGCGTACGTGTCGCGATCGCCCCTGTACGCGGCCAAGCGCATTATCGGCCAGCCGGCGGCGAGGATGTCGATGCCCGCCGGATGGCCGATCTCCGACAGCAGGAGCGGACGGCCGCCGGCGCGCCCGTCGTACTGCACGTAGGCCCGTCCGCCGCTCTCCGCGCCGCAGTCGGAGAACCAGTCGGGGAAGCGCGACAGGTTGTAGCCGATCCCGCTGCCAGGCTGCATGTCGATGAGGAACGTCCCGTCGGGCGACAGTAGGCTCTCCTCGACGCTGGCGAGCATCACGCGCCATTGCTCGGCGCTTCCGGCGAGGCTGTCCCACGGCTCCTGTGGCCCTTCCTCGGAGGCCATGAGCGCGGTGCCGATCGAGTGCCAGACGGAGCCGACATAGGGTATCGCCGGCGCGTCGGCGGCGTGGTTCTTTAGCCAGTACTTGCGCTGCCCGTATGGCCCGCCCTCGGTGCGCGCGTTGAGTGTGCGCACGACGCCGCCGTGCACCGGGTCGGGGCGGTCGAACACCAACGAGAAGTCGACATAATGAGCACCGGCCTCGTACAGCTGATCCGCATCGGATAGCTGGTGCTGCAGCGCCTGTCCCACGAGCATCGCGCCGGCGCCCATCCACGCGGTCTCCTCGGCCGGCGTGTTGCGATCATCGGCGTCCCAGGCAATGGCCCAGGGGACAGTGGACACGACGGGCCGGCCGGCGAGGGAGTACGCTTGAACCTCATCGGCCGTGCGGATGGTCAGCGTCACGCCGGTTGATGGCTGCACGCCGGTCGACCAGAACTCGGCGAGCCACGCGCGCTCCATGCCGCTCAGCACCTCCGCTGCCCGAGCGCGTTGCGACGGCATGAGCGCGCCCTGGCGCCGCAGCAGCTCCGCGAGCAGCGTGGTGTCGGTCGCCCGCAGGGGGTTCTGCCACATCGCCGCGAACGAGTCGCGGTAGCCGCGGCCGGCGCGGCTGTCCTCCGGGCCGAAGGCGAAGTCCTCGTCCACCTCGAGCAGGATGTCGAGGTAGTGCCCGGCCCATTGGAGGTGCTCTCCACTCTCCCCGCGCATCGAGGACGCCGCGTGGAACACGCCCAGGTACGATGCCACCCAGCCATCGCAGGCCCGGCGATGCACGCCGAGCCCGAAGACGTCCGGCAGGTCGGGGAAGTCATGGCAAGCGGCCTCGACGTTGAGTGCCGCCGCCCTGGCCGAGGCGCCGGAGAGATCAGACGAGTAGCCGGGGAACATGGTCTCCGGCGGGTAGCGCTCCATCAGCCTCTCCGCGGCGTGCCAGGTCGCGTCGGCCAGCGCCCGGTCAGGTTGGTCCGGCCACGGCCGTTCCCCCGTGCCGGCGACCGGAAGGAACGCGCGGCTGGCGATGGCCATCGTGGGTGATGCGGCGGGAGTCGGCGAGGCCCGGGCGCCGGTCGCGGTCGCGGACGGCGTCGGCGGCTCGGAGGTGCCCGGCGCCGGCTGGTAGTTGACCGTCTTGAGCTCGTAGTAGTGCGTTGCGTAGCGCCCGTCGAGCCGGATCGAGTTGCCGGACCGCTCGACCTGGCGTCCCGTGGGCACGCCGTT
>JBJYWW010000021.1:0-5038 GCA_046259645.1 Anaerolineae bacterium | reverse complement strand
CCGCGGTAGACGCGCACAGTGACGTCGGCATCGGTCACCGGCTGGCCGAAGTAGTAGTCCGCTTGGACCGTCACCTTGGCCTGGTCGCCTCGCACGTAGTACGGCTCATCGGTCTCGATGGCCACCTCGAAGTCGGGCTTGACGTACTCCTCGACCTGGAAGTAGGCGCTGAACGTCTGCCAGCCGGCCTTGACCTCGATCCGCCAGCCGCCGAGGCTGGCGTCGGCGTCCAGGAGCAGGTCGCCGGCGATGCTGCCGAACTCGTCCACCTGAGGATTCGAGGAAGCCACCACGTTGCCGCTCGTGTCGCGCACCGTGGCGGTGACCAAGGTGCCGGGCTCGATCACGCTGAGGCCGTCGGACTCCAGGTTCCTCAGAGTGGCTTTGTAGTGAACCGTGTGTCCCGGGCGGTAGATCGGGCGGTCCGTGTGGATGTGCGCGATGTGAACGGCAGGAGTCGCAACGTACCCGTCGCCCCAGTAGTAATAGTAGTTGCGGCTGACCCACGACCCGTCGAAGCCGACGAGGGTGATCTCGTCGCCGACATGGGCCACGGCGAACGCCGGCGCCTCGCCGGCGAACCGGGCCACGCCGTCGGCGTCCGTGACGGCAGTGCCCGTCACCGCGCCCTGCTCGTCGACTGCCTCCACCGTCGCTCCCGACACGGGCGTGCCGTCCGGCATCTCCCCGACCCACGCGAGCTGGCCCGAAGTCCCCCTCTTGGCCACCATGGCGTGATCGCTCAAGATCAACAGCGACTGGGCGTCGCCGACTCGCGGATGCCGCACGTCGAGCACGTACAAGCCCGGCGCCACGTCACGGGAAAGCGTGACGTAGCCCGTGCCCTCGCTGGCGTCGACGTGGCCCTGCCACTCGCCTACGAGCGGCAGGCCGTCGACCGTGAGCTTCTGCTGCTCCGACCCTGCGACCTCAGCATATAGCGCAGCGAACTGCGGCACGGTAATCGAGTACAGCGCGCAGTCGAGCGTGAGTCGTGGGTAGCTCGCCTGCACGGTCACGCGGCGTCCACCGCTGAGCGTCTCGAACGCCACCGGAACTCCGTAGCTGAAGCGCAGCGAGGCACGGTCCTCGCTCGTCTCGAAAGCCCAGTAGTAAGGCGTCGACAGGAGCGCGCGCCCACTCGCCGTCCGCACCGTGTTGTCCAGCCGCAGGCTGTAGCGCGTTGAGGCGAGAAGCGGCTCGTGCGGGCGGAAGTACGCCTGCCTGTAGTCGTCGGTCCAGGCAAACGCACCCGCCGCTTCCGGCTCGATGCTGAGCGCCGTGACCACCGACGCTGGGTCCATCTCTTCGGGGAAGCTGATAGTGACCTGCGTGCCGGGCGAGACACCGCGGTTCCCGTCTGACGGGTACGTCTTGATGCCGCCTGGTTGTGCGCCGACGACCATGGCGCTGCCAAGCACGGCGGCCAGACCGATGGCGGTGAGGATCAACAGCCGGAGGCGTAGGTTCATCGTGCGTGCTCCTTCTCGCATTGGGTGCGGGCGATGCGGCCGTCCCGCTGGGCGTGCGAGTGCCCACAAACCACCAGAATCAAAGACGCAACTTGGGGGCTCGAATCGTCGTATTGCCCGGGCGAGGTGGACAGGCGCATCCATCGTCGCCACGCCTTGTGCGTTCTCACGTTCTTACGAGCAGCGAGCCGCTTTCGTGACGGGCCGGCGGAGCCGCATCGGCGCGCGTTGCCGCGCCTCGCCACGCGTTTCCGCTCTCGGCCGCGCGTTGCCGCGCGTTGCCGCGCTCGTGTAGAGTACGCGACCGCGAAGTCAGGGGACATTCTGGACGATCCACGTCGCGACATCAAGGTCAATTGGCGCCTAGTGCTCTTCGGTGCGGTGATGCTGCTTGTCGCGCTCGTCCTCTGGCGCGCGCGGGGCGCTCTCCTTCCGTTCCTGGTCGGCATCGTCGTCGCCTACCTGCTCGCTCCGCCGGTGGACAGGCTCCATGCCGCGCTGCCGGCGCGCCTGCGCGACAGCAAGGCCGGGCGCCCGCTGACGATACTCGCCGTGTACATCGCGGCCATCGCCTTCATCGCTGGCTTCGCTGCGCTTGTGGCTCCAACGGTGGTCAGGCAGGCGGAGGCGCTGCTCCAGAGCGCCCCCGACATCTACCAAGTGGCGCAAGCCCGTTTCCAGCAGTTCGTCCTGGACCGCCCGCAGCTCTGGAGCGAGCAGAGCCAGGCCCTGGTCGAGCGGCTGCTCGGCGAGGACGTGGCGCAGCGCGCCGCGCTCGCCGGGCTGGAGATCGCGCAGCGCGGCGGGCTGGCCACCGTCGGTGCGGTCAGCAGCACCGTCAGCTGGGCACTCGCGTTCATCGTGGTGCCGATATGGGTCGTCTACGTGCTCAACGACAGCGGGCGAATGCTGAGCGGTGGGCTCGGGCTGATCCCTAGCACACTCCGGCCCGACGTCGAGGCGGCCCGCATTGTCACCGACGAAGTGCTCAGCGGATACATACGCGGTCAGCTGGTGATCGCGATAGTGCTAGGTGCCATGAGCGCGATAGCCCTGTTCGCCCTGGGCGTGCCCTACGCACTCCTCCTCGGGGTCGTGGCGGCCGCGCTCGGCTTGATCCCGTTCGTCGGGGCGATACTCGGCATGATCCCGGCTGTCATCGTTGCGCTGGGCCAGAGCGTTCAGCTGGCGCTGCTCGTCGTCGCCGCGTTCCTGGTCGTCCAGCTGATCGACAACGTGATCGTGTCGCCACGGGTCCAGGGCGACGCGGTCGCACTGCATCCGGCGCTGATCATGGTCGTGTTGGTGGTCGGACAGCAGCTGATGGGGCCGCTCGGGCTTCTCGTCGCCGTCCCGCTGACCGCGCTTCTGCGCGACTGGGTGCACTACATCTACCTGCGGCTCGGGGACGACAGGCCATCGCCGGCGCAGGCGCTGGCGACGATCGGTTACGAACGCGCCGATCCGATCAGCGCGCTCGAATAGAGTCCGGTGATGGCTCCTTGGTGCCGACCGTTGGTCTAGGCCGGCGGTCGGTCAGCTCCGGCGTCTGTTGAGTGAGGTCCGCCGCACGGCGCCGAGGTCAGGTCAGCGCCGAAGGGTGGTCCGCACCGGCGGCTTGGCGCCCCGGTGCACGGCGATCGTTCCGAGCGCCAGCCTCAGGGCCGGCAACGCCACCAGACCGGCGGCGGTCATCATGCTGGCGACGGACGCACCGTCCAGGAAGCCGGCAACCGACTCCGGCAGATAGGTGTAGGCTTCGCCGTCACCGGTCAGCAGCCGGCCCATCCTGGGCACCACGGTGCGGAAGTACGCCGCGAAGAGGTCGCGCCACACCGGGGCGGCATCGGGCGCTATCTCGAGAGCGATGACCCGCCCCCCCGGCGCGGTCACCCGCGTCATCTCGCCGAGGGCCGTCGGCAAGTCGGCGAAGTTGCGCAGCACGAACGCGCTGGTCACGGAGTCGAACTGCGCATCGGCGAACGGCAGCTTCTGCCCGTCGCCCAGAACCCACGCCACGCGGTCGGCAACTCCGGACTGCCGCGACTTGGCCGGGGCGAGGGCCAGCATCGGCGCCGTGTAGTCGAGGCCGATCACCGCCGACCGCGGCACGGAGCGCGCCAGCGCGATTGCCAGGTCGCCGGTTCCGGTGCCGATGTCCAACGCCGCGCCGTTGGGTGGGAGCGCGGCCTCGCGCACGGCGACGCGGCGCCAGGCACCATCGAGACCGCCCGTCATGGCCTTGTTCATCAGGTCGTAGCGGGGGGCAATGCGGGCGAACATGTGGTTCACGGCGGCGCGCTTGTCGTCGGCCCCGCCCGGCGATACGTGGGGCATGGCGGCGATGATAGGGGGCGAGACCCGGACCAGCAAAGCCGGCGGCCCCGGTCGGCGCCGACGGGGCGTTTCTCTCCTGGGCCCGACACGACGTGGCGTCAGGGCGCGACAAACGCGGCGGCCGAGCGTGACGTACGTGGTGGCAGGGCCTTGTCGACACAGGTCAACGGCGATATCCTAGCTCGCCGGCGGACGAGCGAGCCACGGCGTGGTGGCCTGGCCCCGCCCCGTCCAGCTCAGTGTCAATCTCCCAATCTCCGCACGTTGCATCACGGAGGAGAGCCAACATGCATCGCGTGAAACTGCTGCTCGGCGTAGTGCTGCTAGTGGTGCTGCTCGTGCCGAGCGCGTGCAGCTCTGATCAGAATCAGCCGCAGGACCAGGCGCAGAGTCAGGACGAGCAGGCGAGCGCGCCCGCCGACGTCGAGCTCGTGGAGCCGGTCGAGGAGGAGGGTAGCGCAGCTGACGAGGGCGGCGTGTCCACCGAGCCCGAGGCGGGCGGTCTCGGCACGGAGGCGCACCCGATCGTGATGAGCTTCGTGCCGTCAGGCGAGCAAGAGGACATCGTGACGGGCGGCGAGGACATCGCGGCGCTGCTCTCGGCGGAGACCGGCTTGGTCATCGAGGCCAACGTGGCCACCAACTACGCCGCCGTGATCGAGGCGATGGGCGCCGAGAACGCCCACGTGGCGTGGCTGAACACGTTCAACTACCTGCTGGCGAACGAGCGGTTCGGCGCCGTGCCGCTGCTAGTCACGTCTCGCTACGGGACGACCAGCTACGCCGGCCAGATCCTCACCAGGGCGGGGAGCGGCATCGAGAGCCTGGCGGACCTGGCGGGGACCAAGTTCTGCAGGCCCGACCAGCTCTCGACCTCGGGCTGGGTGATCCCGTCCATCATGCTGAAGGCAGCCGGCATCGAGGAGTCGGATCTCGGCGAGATCATCGAGGCCGGCAACCACGACGGCGTAGTCACGGCCATCTACAACGGTGACTGCGAAGCCGGCGCGACGTACGTCGACGCGCGCGACGGGGTCGAGGAAACGTTGCCGGACGTCAAGGAGCTGGTTGTCGTCATCGCCGTGTCGGACGACATCCCCAACGACAACGTAAGCGTGATCGCGTCGTTGCCGGACGAGCTCGCTGAACGGATCAAGGACGGCTTGCTGGTGATCGCCAGCACCGAGGCTGGGCAGCAAGCGCTGCAGACCACGTACGGCATCGAGGCG
>JBJYWW010000020.1:0-10602 GCA_046259645.1 Anaerolineae bacterium | reverse complement strand
TCTCCCCGAGACTCTCGGCGCGCGCGCGCTGGCGGATCTTGACGCAGTGGCGGACGCCTTCGCGCTCGCGCCACGCATCACGGATGACCTGGTGCCACTCAGCGTCCACGGCCTTGAGGGCCCATAGCATCCCCTCGCGCTTCGAGCGCACGGTGCCGGTTTGCAGCGAATGGAGCATGCGGCAGCATGTGAGCACGGCGTACGACTGCCCGAAGCGTGAAGTCCAATAAGACAGAGGACCGTCCAGGTCCGCCTCGAAGAGATGCGCCATTTCGACCAGCATGCCCGAGACCTCGGCTCGCAGCGCATCGGGGGGCACGGGCTCAAGGAGCGTCGTCGGATCAGGGCCGTACAGCGCGATTCCCCGCTCGCGCAGCACCCAGCGCACGTGCCACTTGTTGTCGTGCAGCGAGCGCTCGAACGTTGTGCTGCCGTTGTCCAGGTACCACAGCGGTCGGACGTCGACCGCGTCGGCGTCGCCGAGCACGTCGCGCGATACGTAGGAGCCCTCGAGGTGCTGCGCCGGGTAGCACCCGACCGCGTGGATCCGACGGTGCATCGCCTGCAGCGCTCCCACGACGTCGTCCGTGAGCTCCCTGTCGACTACGACCAGGAAGTCGACATCGCTGTCCATGTCGAAGTCGCCGGTGGCCAGCGAGCCGACTAGATAGACCCCGACCAAGCTGTCGCCGAGCACGCCCTTGGCACCGGAAACGAGCTCCGCCAACACAGACGGGAGCTCCGGATAGGGCTCGTCGGGCACGCTCGGCATCAGGCGTGGCGTCACGCTTCGCATCACGACCGAGAATCCTATCGGTGTCGAGCTCGGCGGCCAAGGCCTGGACTAGGCCATCCGGTGTGGCGAAGGGTCACGAGCTGCAGGCAGCTCCCGTCAGGATCCTGGAACGTGCGTCAGCGTTCCCGCAGCCGATTCCCTCGAACTTGGGTCCGGGCGCGTACGTCAGTGGCGCTGAGGCCGATCGCACCCTAGGCACGATCTGACAGCGCCACGTGCACGATCTGACAGCGCCACGTGCACGATCTGACAGCGCCACGTGCACGATCTGATCGCGCCATATGCACGATCTGGTTGCGCTGGTGAAGCGATCGGTCCGGCACCTGTCAGTCCGCCACTGGTCGGTTCGCCGCTGACGGCCAAGCCGGTGTCCAGCCCGATCGTGCGGCCGGCGGGATCGGGGTGCGACGACATGCCGTGTCGTACCGGCGGCGCCGACAGCTGCCTCATCCCCTCAACGGCCGCAAGCGCGTGCGACGACCGGCTCGCGAAGATGATTGCCGCTACGGCGCTGAAAACGAATGCACGGGCGCGAATCGACCGAGTGGCGATCGGTGATGCGTGCATCGTGCGATCCTCTCTGCTCCCCCGCCGCTCGAGTCAGGTTCGGTTTGAGGTCGTCCGGCCGAACCCGGAGGGCCGCGTCACATCGAGCGCCGCGGAGTTCCGCTTCGCAGACATCGTGTCCTCTTGTAGCTCGCTCGGCCCTTTCCCGAAACCGAGGCCAATTACGATCATCACGATCAGTATATATAATGACAGAACCGATCGCGCGCACTCCGTCGCGCGGGGACCGACGAAGGAGCAGTGCATGGCAGACATTGGGATGGCGATACCGCTGAAGCCAGGCAAGACCGAGGCCTGGAAGCAGTTCATGAGGGACATCCAAGGACCGAAGTGGGGCGAGATGAAGGCTCTGGCCGCGGACGCCGGCATGGATCGCGTTCGTGGATGGGTCGTCAGCGCGCCACAGGGCGACGTCGCCGTTGTTGTGCAGGAGGGCCCCGGCGCGCACGCATGGCGCGACTACGTGGCGCACTCCGACGCGCCGATCGCGGAGTGGTTTCGTGAAACGGCTGAGAGCGTGCACGGCACGGACTTCGGGCCGGACGGGGATCCGCAGCCGCCCGTGGAGTTCGTCTTCGACTTCAGGATCAAGGACTAGTCGCAGGTCGAGCGTCATGTTTTCGAGTTGACGCTGCCGAGAGCTGATCGGCGGGTTTCGCAGCGGCTGCGCCTAGCGGCCGCGCCCGGCGGCCGCGGCCGGCGTACACCGCATCGAGCGGCCCAGTAGTAGGGAAAGCCGCCAACCCGCCCACCACGCCCGGGATGTCGACCGTGTGGGTCGACGCTCCGGGCGTGGCGCGTCCTTGGCAGGAGGTGCGGCTGACGTATCATGGTCCTCGCGGGTGGTGGGAAGTGGGTAGTGGGTAGCGGGTAGTGGGTAGTGGGTAGCGGGTAGCGGGTAGCGGGTAGTGGGTCGTGGGTCGCGTATCCGGAATCGCTTCAGCAGTCTCGCCTGAATCTCGACGACGACGGCTGCATTCTCAACACAGTGCGGACCATCTAACTGAAGCCGCGCGCCCTCGAAGCCGCTTCGCTGCCGTCCGGGACCCCGATCGAGCGCGACTAGGAGACAAGGCAATGAACAGACGTCTGCTGATCGCCGTTGCCGGCGTTGCCCTGGTGCTGCTTGCGGTCGGATCCGTGCTGGTCGCCGGCGCGATGGGCGCCTTCGCCGGACCGCTTACGCCGGCGGAGGCGGGGCTCGAGCTCGACAGCCTGTTGCGGGGGACCGTGGACGGCAATGCCGAGCTGCACAACGGCGTGTTGCGGGTGGATGCGCCCGATCTCGGCGTGGAGGGTGCGTGGGCTGCCGGCGTCGCCGACGAGCGTGACGGCACGCCGATGACGACCGCGACCCCGTTCCTGTCGGCTAGCATCGGCAAGCTCTTCACCGCGGCGACGGTGCTGTCCTTGGCGGACGACGGCCTGCTGTCGCTGGACGATCCGATCACCGAGAGGCTGAGCCCGGACGTCTACTCCGGCCTCCCGGTCGAAGGCGGCGACGCGGCGCTGCGCGACGTCACCGTGCGGATGCTGCTTGGCCAGCGGTCGGGCATCCCGGACTACTACGACGGCGCGACAACGGACGGCGCGCCGAACGTGTTCGCGCTGCTGCTCGACGAGCCGGACCGCGAGTGGACGCCGCTGTCGCTCCTCGCCTACACCAAAGCGCACTTCAAAGCCGCGGGGGCACCGGGCGAAGACTTCCAGTACTCGGATACCAACTACGACCTGCTCGGACTGATCGTTGAGAAGGCGACGGGTCGGCCGTTTCACGAGGTCGTCGCGGAGCGGGTGTTGGTGCCGCTGGCGTTGCGTGACACGTGGTACCACGCGCGAGAGGATCCGCCGCGACCGGGGCTCGCCCCGTACGCCGACGTCTGGATCGGCGACACCAACGTCGCTCACGAGCCGGCGCTCAGCCTGGACTGGGCGGGCGGTGGGCTGGCCACGACGACAGCCGACCTGGACGCGCTGATGCGGGGGCTCGTGGACGGCAAACCGGTCCCCTTGGAGGCGCTCGAGGAGAACTGGACCGAGAACTCGCTCAATCGCGGCATCGATTACGGCTACGGCCTCTGGCGAATCCGGCCCGCGGGAGTCTTCTTCCTGCTGCGAGGCTACCCAGTCCTATACGGTGTCTCCGGGTCCTCCGGCACGTTCGTATACTACGTTCCGAAATACGACGCGGTGATCACGGGCGCCTTCGACCAGACGGACTACGCGGAGGGACACGTGCGGTTCTTGTTGCAGGTCCTGGCGCTGCTGGGCCGCGTCGAAAGGCGCTCGTAGCGACGCCAGCCAAGGTGAGGTGCACAACATGGCACAGGACGAGTCGAAGGGCGGCGAGTCGCCGTCCGAGCTCATCGAGATGCGAATCAAGGAGCTTGGCGACTGGCGGGGCGAGCTGCTCGGCCAGCTGCGCGCCCTGGTCAAGGAGGCGGATCCCGAAGCAGAGGAAGACGTGAAGTGGAGGCGGCCGTCGAACCCGCTCGGCGTGGCGGCGTGGTCGCACGAAGGGATCGTCTGCACCGGCGAGACGTACAAGGACCATGTGAAGCTCACGTTCGCCAAGGGTGCCTCGTTGGAGGACCCGTCCGGGCTCTTCAACGCCAGCCTCGACGGCAACGTCCGGCGGGCAATCGACTTCCGCGAGGGCGAAGAGGTCGACGAGGAGGCCTTGAAGGCGCTAATCCGTTCGGCGGTGCTGTTCAACGAGTTCTCGGCCCGCGGCTAGACTTCGATATCGGCCGGCACCACGTGACCGGTCGCCGTTCCCTTGCAGGAGGAGGACAACCTCATGACCAAGAACGTCGGCAACGTGGACAAGATCATCCGCATCGTCCTAGGCCTGGTTCTGCTGGGCGCCGCCATCTTCATGGACCTCAGCACCACGCTGCAGGTCATCCTGTTCGTCGTGGCCGCCATCGCGCTGATCACAGGACTCCTTGGGACGTGCCCGCTGTATAGCCTGCTTGGCTTCAGCACAAGCGACACGGAGTAGGGGAGTCGGAGCCCTGAGCCATCGCCGCGCCCGCGCCAAAGACCCGGGCCGAAGGCCGCGAGTCGCCTTCGTGGTGGCCGCTGTGCTGGTGCTTGCGGGCGTTTGCGCGAGCGGCTCCCGTAGCGCCGCAGCCGCGCACTCCGAAGGCGGGCCAGGACATGCGATGGCCGGCCGCGGCTCCCGTGCGCAACCGCGCGAGGTCGCCGCGCGTCGTCAGGACGAGCCGGATGCGTTCACGCTCTTCGCGCCATTGGTGCTCTCGGGCGAGATCGCGCCGTCGCCCGAAGCCACGCGCGTCGGCACCCCGACCGCCGAGCCGTCCAGCACGCCGAGCGCCGGACCGTCCGCAATGCCGACGACGGGCGCGCCAGGTACGCCGACTGCCGGGCCATCCAGCACACCGACCGCTGGCACGCCAGGCACCGTGCGGACCACTTCGGGTGACGTCTCCGGTGCGCTCGTGGCCGGGGCGTGGCGGTTCCTGGGGATGCCCTACGCCGCGCCGCCACTAGGCGACCTGAGATGGCGCGCTCCGGCGGCGCCCGAGCCGTGGCAGGGTGCGCTGGAGGCCGACGCTTTCGGTCCGGCGTGCCCGCAGTACGACGACGGCAGCAGCCTCTTCGGCGACGAGGATTGCCTGACGCTCAACGTGTTCGCGCCACCCGACGTGTTCGAGCAGAGTGACGCACGACCCGTGCTCTTCTTCATCCACGGCGGCGGCCACGTCCAGGGCGCCGGCAGCGTGAGCTTCGGCGACCACCCGCTCTACGACGGGACGACTCTCGCCGTGGAGCACGGCGTCGTGGTGGTCACGATCAACTACCGCCTCGGCCCGTTCGGCTTCCTGGCGCACCCGGCGCTGACTGCCGAGGGTGGGGAGCAAGCCTCCGGCAACTACGGCGCCCTCGACCAGCTGGCCGCACTGAGGTGGGTCCACGACAACATCGCCGGATTTGGCGGCGACCCCGAGCGCGTCACCGTGTTCGGCGAGTCGGCCGGCTCGGTCAGCGCGTGCCGGTTGGTTGCCTCGCCGCTGGCCGCAGGGCTCGTCCACCGGGCGATCCTCATGAGCGGTGCCTGCGTGGCGACGCCTCTCGACACGGCGGAGCAGGATGGTGTGGCCGTCGCTGAGGAGCTGGGCTGTGCGGATGCGCCCGACGTGCCGGCCTGCCTGCGGGCGCGGTCGATGGCGAGCGTGATGGACACGCTAGGTCCAGGCGTGAGCGGTCCCGGCAGCCTGGCGCGCGGCGCGTACGACGGGGTGATCGATGGGTACCTGTTGCCGGCGGCGCCACGCGAGCTGATCGAGGCAGGTCGGCACAACCAGATCCCGGTGATCGTCGGCACGACCTCCGCGGAGAGCGGTCGCGACGCGCCGCCCATCACGACTGAGGCCGAGTACGAGGCGGCCGTTCGGGCGTACTTGGCGGCAGCCGGGTTGCCACCGGTGCTGGCACCGCTGGTGTTGGCGGCCTACCCCACCGGCGACTACCCGAGCCCCCGGGACGCCTTCGTCGCGCTGTCGAGCGACGTCAAGTTCGTTTGTCAGGCGCGGCGCGACCTGCGGCTGCTGTCCTCGGGGCAGGAGGAGCCGACCTACCGCTACTGGTTCGACCATGTACCGGACAACGTCGGTGAAACGGCGCGCAGTCGAGGGGCATTCCACGGCCTCGAGCTGACGTTCCTGTTCGGGGTGCTGGATGTCGGCATCGGTCCGCTGCGCTACGAGCCGGGTCCGGGCGATCTGGCCGTGTCGGCGGCGATGCAGGGCTACTGGGCGCGGTTCGCCGCCAGCGGCGACCCGAACGGTGGCGCCGCGGCTTGGCCGATCTACGACATCGAGCGGGATCCGAGCTTGGTGCTCGCGCCGGAGCCGCACGTTGCCGAAGGGCTGCGCGCCGAGCAGTGCGACTTCTGGGACGCTCTTGGCGGCCGGGATTAGAGCGGAGCATCTCCCCGGCGCGGCAGCGCTTGCCTTGGCCTGCGCAGCCCTCGCCGTGGGCGCCGCTGGCGGCGCGAAGGTGCCTGCGCTGCTCGTCGCTGAGGCTGTTGGCAACGGTGCCAGCGCAGCCGTCCCTGCCCTGTCTGTCGCCGATGCCGCCCGCCACGGTGCAAGCTCACCTGCGCCAGCGCGTTGGGTTGCCGACGCCACAGGCGCCGGCGCGACGACGGTGCACCTGCCGCTGGTCCTCGGCGGCGCGATGCCCGATCGCCCACCGCCGTCTGACCCGCTCGACGCCTTCTTCAGCCTGGACGCAGTGCACGAGGTACGGATCGAGGTCGACGAGCTGGGCGTCGCGTCACTGCTGGAGCGGCCGCGCCACTACGTGCACGGGTCGGTGCGGGTCGACGACTCGGCGTACGATGACGTCGCGGTTCGCCTAAAGGGCGGCGCCGGCTCGTTCGTGCCCCTCGACGGTGACTATCCGCCGATCTCAGGTGACGGCAACGGCCGCCCCGGCAAGTCGGCCTTCATCATTGATTTCAACCGCTACGAGAGCGGCGTCGATCACATGGGGCTCGAGAAGCTGACGCTGAACAACCTCAACCAGGATCCGTCGGGGATCCACGAGTACCTCGGCTACGCGCTCTTCCGGGCCGGGGACGTGCCGGCAAGCCGCTCGGGCTTCGGGCGCGTCTGGTTCAACGGCGAGGAAAAGGGCCTGTACGCCCTGATCGAATCGCCTGACAACGATGAGCTCCTCGAGCGCTGGTACGGCAGCAGCGACGGCAACCTGTACGAGGGGGAGTACGGCGCCGACCTGAACCGGGAGTCGATCGGCGCCTTCGACCAGGACAACGGGCGCGACGACTCGCGTCGCGACCTCGAGCTGCTCGTGGCGGCTCTCGACGGCATCCCGGACGGCGAGGATCCGCTGCCGACCCTCGAGGAGCACCTCGACGTCGACCGCTACCTTGCGTACGCCGCGACCGAGCTCTTCCTCGGGCATTGGGACGGCTACGCGTGGAGCACCAACAACTACATGATCCACCACGAGGTGCCCGACGGTCCCTGGACCTTCGTGCCCTGGGGCATCGATCAGCTCTTCGAGGACCCGCTGGGCGAGTACGGTGGCGTCATGCGTGAGTTGGGACCGTCGTGGGCGCCCGGTCCCGGCGGGCGGATCCACACCCTCTGCTTTGACTCGCCGGAGTGCAAACGACGACTGGCCGGGGCCTACGAGGACCTGCTCGCGCGCGTGGACGCGATGGACCTCACAGGCATGGCGTGGGATGCCCGCTCTGTGGTCGAGCCGCTGCTGCTGGACGAGGCTGAGGAGTTCGGGGATCCGGCGCTGACCGAGCGTGCCCTCGATCAGGTGCCACGCTACATCGAGGATCACGTCAGTCAGATCGAGGAATGGGTGCCGTGCCTCGACGGGCGCGGGGTCGACCATGATCGCGACGGCTTCGACGGCTGCACGGTCGACTGCGACGACTTCCAGCCGCTGGTCCACCCCGGCGCCGAGGAGCGCTGCAATCTCCGCGACGACGACTGCAACGGGCGCATCGACGACCCCGATGAGTGCCCCAAGTGCGTCGAAGCCGAAGGCGCCGCCTTGGAGGGAGCATCGGTCGCGCTGTGCTTCGAGCCCCAGTCGTGGCCTGACGCCCGGAGCTACTGCACCGACCGCGGCGGTGAGCTTGTGTCGTTCCACGATCCCGAGACGTTCGAGCTCGTGACCTTCCAGTTTATGGAGCGCGTCGGCGTGGGGGCGAGCTGGATCGGGCTCAACGACCGCGCGGAGGAGGGGGCGTTCTCGTGGACTGACGGCTCGCCGCTGGACTTCGAGCGGTGGTCGCCGTACGCGCCGCGCCCGGACGGCGAGGACACCGACTGTGTGCTGAGCCGCGAGTTCGGCTGGGTCGACATCGAGTGCGGCGAGCCCCATGCCTTCATCTGCGCCGGCGGTGAGGTACCCGCGCCACCCAACTAGGCACGGCGAAGGCGACCGCGTCTAGCGCGGTCGCCTTCGCTCGGCCCCATGCGGGTTGCTCGCTGCGGCGGGCCGTCCCCGCTCAACCCCGAGCCCGCTCGCTTAGCCGCCCAACCGCCTCGCTCCGACCCGGCCCGGCTCGCCTAGCCGGCCGACCGTCCGCCTTAGCCCCGGCCAGGCTCGCCCGGTGTCGGGGGCTTCGGCATCGGCGGCAGCTGAGGTCCGCGCGGCCGCGGCTCGACGGGCGGCGGTCCCTGTCTCTGCGGGGGCTCCAAGTTCCGCCTGCGCGGATCAGGGAACGGCCGCTCCGGCTCCCGCAGCCCGGGATTTGGATCGTCTGCTGTGCTCCGCGCCACCGGCGCCGCCAGTGCGCCCAGGTTGCCGATCTCGATCGGCTTGCAGCGCTCCCCGTCTTCGTCGTCGGCGAGGCAGCCCTCCTCGACCGTCGATCGCTCGGCGACAGACGGGTCGCGCGCGCCTTCGCCCATGATCGAGCCTGCCTCGACCGGTCGCGGCGCTCCGCCTACCGCGGCCACGACCGTAGCCACCAGGAGCCACCCGCCCAGCGTCTGCCATCTCATGCCCATTTCGCCCTCCCTTCTGCTGCCGCTTGCTGGCGGCCCCGGCCGGGCACTGATCCCGACGTCGATTCTTGTGAGGACAGGTTACCGGCCTGCGCGGTCGACCGCAGTCACGTGCTGCACTCTCTAGCTGTGGAATGCGCAACACACGCGGCGCACGGCGACGCACTGCGGCGCGAGGCGGACTGCGGCGGCTCCCTGCGGTACACGGCGGCACACGGCAGCACCGGACGGCGCACGGCTGCACTTGGCGGCACCGGACGGCGCACGGCTGCACGTGGCGGCACCGGACGGCGCACGGCTGGGATCGTCGTGGGCGACAGGGTTTCTAGGTTGACCTCTCGGTGACCGCTGGTATTCTATGACCGAAGTCAGAATAAGTAGCCGACCACGATGTGGCTGACCGACGTGTCCAACCGACCCGCCGGCGCCGACCTACGAGGAGACTGGAGCTGAGCATGAGAGCGCTATTGATGCTGCTCGGGTGCGCCGCGATCGCCGCGGTCGCTTTGCTGCTCTTCGCACAGCGGACCGAAGTCACGGCCAGGAGCAAAGGGATCGTGGGCTACTCCGGCAATCCGGCAACCCACGACGGAGCTCAGTGCACTCGCTGTCACCACGACGGCCAGAGCCCGGAAGTCGCGCTTGACGGGCCGATGCAGGTCGAGCCGGGATCGACCAACGCCTACACGCTGACCCTGACGGGCGGCCAGCAGATGGGCGCCGGCTTCAACGTGTCGACGACGTCAGGCGTCCTCGACGCCGTCGACGTGGACGCGCAGGCTCTCGAGGGCGAGATCACTCACACGGCGATGAAGTCGGTCGATCCCGTCACCGGCGCGGTGACGTTCAGCTTCGCTTGGACCGCCGGCGAGGGTGCGGAGCTGGTGACCATGTACGGCGCAGGCAACTCCGTGAACGGCGACGGCTCGACCTCGGGTGACAGCTCCTCGGCGACGTCGCTCGAGATCGCTGTCGGCAGCGCGCCAGGACCCACCGCGACCGAGGGCGCGACCAGCACGCCCACGCCAACGACTATGGCGTCCGACACGCCCGAGGTGACGGACACTCCGGAGACATCCGAGACGCCAGAGGCGACAGATACTCCGCAGCCGATGCTGAGGATCTTCATCCCGCAAGCCGTGAACGGCAACGCGGGCGCCTAGGGCGCGGTAGGACCTGACTCCAGGCGCCGCAGCGCTGCCGCCAGCACCAGCTCGGCTTCAGAGCCCCCGGACCCGTCCTCGCCCAGCCACTCCATGGCGGCGCGGAGGTTGCGCGATTCCTCGCCGAGCGGCGAGCCACTGTCGGGCGGGTAGTCGGCGTCACGGTCCGACCCGACGGCGCGTGCGACCGTGACGTAGTGGTCGCAGTGAGCGGACAGGACGCGCCTCTCCTCGCCTGAGGCCGCCAGCTTCTCCCTGGCGTAGTGCCACACCGGCGCGTGCACGCGGTACCGGCGGCAGCCGAGACCGGCGCTCACTTCCACCAGCGACTTGTCAACGAGCCCGGCGACAAGGTCCAGAACCTCGTCTCCCGCGACTTCGCCCCCGGCGCAGATCGACTCGGCGGCTTCGAGGGTGCAGCCGCCTCGGAAGACGGCGAGGCGGCGCAGCAGCACCTGCTCCTTCGGCGGCAGGAAGTCGTAGCTCCAGTCGATGGCGGCTTTCAGCGACCTGTGGTGGGGCTCGAGCGGCTCGCCGGTGCGGCGAAGCA
>JBJYWW010000019.1:0-6311 GCA_046259645.1 Anaerolineae bacterium | reverse complement strand
GCTGTCGGCCGCGCTGCCGGCGCCGACCGCGGCGGACGTCGCCGCGATGCCGGCCGCCGCGTCGCCCGTCCCTCGTGTTCTGCCTGTCGCTTCTTCGGTCGTTGCCGGCGATGGCGCGGGGGCGCCGGCGCGCTCATCGGCGGGTGGCGCCGATCTGTGGACCAAGCAGCGGTCGCCGACCCAGTACGCCCTATACGGCATCGACTTCGTAGACGAGACGCATGGCTGGGCGGTCGGCGGCGAGGGCACCGACAACGAGAAGGCGGTTGCGCTGCGCACAGTCGACGGAGGAGCGACCTGGGCTCTGATGGATCTGCCCGGGGCCCGACGCCTCCAAGCCGTGTCGTTCGCTGATCAGTCGACCGGCTGGGTGGTCGGCGACTTCGGGCAGCTGTACCGCACCCGCGACGGCGGCGCCGCGTGGAGCGCTCTCGACTCGGGCACGTCGATCCGGCTTACGTCCGTCTACTTCGTGGACGAGCGGACGGGCTGGATGACCGGTCGAGACAGCGTCGTGTTCAAGACCCTCGATGGGGGCGACAGCTGGACAACGCACGAGACCGACGCCGATGGCAACCTGTCACGGGTGTTCTTCCTCGACGAGAGCCTCGGCTGGGCGCTTGGCGGTGACGGCGAGCTCCTTCACTCGAGCGATGGCGGTGCGACGTGGGACTTCCAGGACATCCCACCCAAGATCAGGCAGTACGGGGTCTTCTTCGCCGATCCGCTGCACGGTTGGAGCGTCGGGAGCGACATTCTCGGCACCGACGACGGCGGCACGACCTGGATCGAGCAGTCCGAGCCACGCAAGTCGCAGCGCGACGTCGCGTTCGCCGACGCGATGCACGGCTGGAGCGTGGGCGACGAGGGCGTCGTGGTCCATACAAGCGATGGCGGGGCCTCGTGGGACGAGGAGACGCCCGCCATCAACAGCGACGCCCTCAACGGCCTGGCCGTGGTAGGTCGCGCACAGGTCTGGGCGTGCGGCGTGCGGGGCACGATCCTGCACCGCTACGACCCGAGCGCCGCCGTGACGCCGACCGCAACCGCGACCAGCACGCCGACGCCCACGAGGACACCGACGCCCGCGCCGACGGCGACACCCAGCGGTCAGTGGATCGCCCTGGGGCCCGACACCGGTCCCGTGCTGGTGCCGATGAACGGGCGCGCGCGCTTGCTCGCGGCATACGGCAACATGCCGACGACCATCCTCATCACGGGCACGTTGGTCGGGCCGGCGGTCTTCGACAGCGGCGAGCCGCAGTTCACCGACACCGTGCTGCGGCTGAGCGGCGCCGGCGAGTACCCGTTCGTGATCCGCCCGGCGCGCGTCGCACGGCTGGGCGACACGTTCCAGCTACAGCTGGACATGGCGGGCGCCTCCACCAGGCGAGACGGAGCGATCGCCTGGACGGCCTGGCTGCCTGTCGCGCGGCGCTAGCGGAAGGCGGTCTCCAGGACGCGGTCGGCGGCGGATGGTTGCTCGCTGGTAGTCAGCGGCGCCTCGCGGCCGTTGCCAACGCCGGTGCTGCATGGTAGCATCCGCGCCGCCGCTCTAGGACCCGCGTCGCGTCGCGCGAGCCAATGTGCGCGCGGCACGACACCGCCGAAGGAGGCCGCATGCCCCGGTCCGCCGTAGCCGCAGCCATCGCGCTCGCGCTCACCACCGCCCTGACTCTCTCGGCGCCTCCGTCGGAGGCGCGCGGCACCCAGGACGATGACACGCCAATCACGCCGAGGCTGGTCGTGTTCGAGCTGTTCAACCGGAGCGAGTCAGGCGGCTGAGGCGTCAGCCGCGAGGCGGCGCCCATCGTCGATGGGCTTGCCAAGTCGTACGCCCGCAAGCCGGTCGTCTTCCTCGAGTACGACATCAATTCCGAGCACGCGGTTCACCGCGTCGATCGCTTCCTCGCCGCTTGGAACATCGACCACCCGACCGATCCGGACCCGGACACGCCGATGGCCATGGTGGATAGCGGCTTCCGAGTGGAGGAGGGCGAGTGCAACTTCCGGGTGGACTACGGCGGCATGATCGACGATGCGATGCCGCGAGCGCCGGGCTTGGGCGTCCTGGCCCTGCGTGAGCAGCCGGACCCGTCCTCGGTGCACGTAACGGCCCAGATCCACAACTTCGGCGAGACGCCGCTCGACACCGCGGTCGACGGGGCCATGCTCCACGTCGTGCTCTACGAGGGGCACATCGCCCTTCAGACCGGTCGCGAGGTGCATGGCTCAGAGCGCGTGACCTTCGACGAGCCGCTGGCGCCCGGTGAGACGAGGCGCTTCAAGTTCGAGTTCAACCGCCTGCGCGGTGTCAACGCGAGCCAACTGGCCGCGGTCGTGTTCGTAGACTACATGCCTGACCCGACTACGGGGCGCTACGAGATGCTGCAAGGCGCCATCGCCAAGACCGATCCGTTGCCCGACCTGCCGACCGCGGTGCCGACGGCGGCGCCGACCGCGACCCCGACCGCCACTCTCGAGCCGACAATCGAGCCGACGGCGCTGCCGACGACCGAGCCCCATCCTACTGTCGCCGCGCCGAGCGCGCCGGGCCTGTTCGTACCGCTGGCTAGCAAGCCGTAGCCGCCGCGGCCGCCGCGGCACTCGATCGCGCGGAGAGGACCTTATGTCGATCACACTGCGACTCGCGACAGCGCTGGCGGCGGCTGCCGTGCTCTGCGCGCCGGGCGCGGGCGCCGGGCCGGCAATCGACGACCCGTCCGCGGCGGCTTCAGGCTCTCGGTCCGGCCCAGCGCTTACGTCGCCGTCGGGGAACCAAATGCCGGGGCAGCACCCTCAGCAGGACGATCCTAGCCAGGTCGCATACCTGCCGTGGACGGGCAACGCGGCCGGCCGCGGCGAGATACGCGCCGTCGGGCGCCTCGGTGGCGCGACATACTCCGTCGCGATCGCCGGCGACCGCGTGTACGCCGGCATAGAGGAGCGGCTAGCGGTGTTCGACGTCGGTAACCCGCTGAACGTCGTGCTGCTGGGCTACGCCGAGTCGCCGGGTGGGCTGCTGACCGATCTGCTGGTCGCCGGCGACACGCTGTACGCGCTGACCTCGGGACCGTATGTCCACGCATTCGACATCGCGAACCGCGACGAGCCGCACCTGAGGTCGACGGTGACGGTGAGAGGCGCCGTGCGCGAGATCACTGCGGTCGGCGGTCAAGTCTACGCCGCGGTCAGCGATGCCGGCGGCGGCTCCTGCCTGCACGTGGTCGCCGACGATGGCCGTGAGCTCACGGTGGTCGGGACACTGCAAGCGTCGTCGGGCGCCTGTGCCGCCGTCAGCGTGGCCGGCAGCACGGCGTACGTGAGCGCCGAGAGCGGGGCGCTACACGTCGTCGACGTCGCGGACCCCGAAGCGCCGAACCTCGTGCGCACGATCAGCACGGGCGCGCGAGTGGTCAGCGGCAGCGCGTTGCACGGCGACTTCCTTTACATCGCCCACGGCTTCGGAGTACAGGTGATCGACCTATCCGACCCGGGCGCGCCGTACGACGTCGCGTCGGTGCCGCTGCGCGGCGCGATAGACGACATGGCCTTCGCCGTCGATCACCTGTACCTGGCCGACCCGGCGGTTGGCTTCCACGTCGTCGACGTGTCCGATCCGCGCCGCCCAACGGTGGACGGCGACCTGGTTCGAGACGGCGGGCTCCACACCGTTGCCGCGGCGAGCACGATGCTGGCCGCGGCCGGGCCGCGCGGCAACCTGGTGCTGTACGACATCGGCACGCCGGCAAGCCCGTCCGAGCTAGGCAGCTACCAGGGCTTCAGCCATGCCGTGACCGTGGCTGGCGGCCGCGACCGGGCGTACGTCGTGACCAACGGCCCGCAGGGGCTGTCGATCGTGGTCGACAACGGTGTGGACCCGTTCGCCCAGGTCGGCTTCCATCCGCTGACCAAGGCCAGCTGGCTGACCGACGACGAAGTGCGGCTGGCCGACAAGCACCCGTACGTCATGATGCAGTACTATGGCTGGCTGCTGTCCATCGACGTGAAGGCGCCGACGGCGCCGGATCCGCGCCGGCTGCTCGCGCTCGACGGCGCCGTCGACATGGCCGTCAACGGCAACCAGCTCTACTCGGCCGGCGACGTCCTGCGCGTCGTCGACCTCACCAGGCCGGCTGACCCGGAGCAGGTGTTCTTCCGTCGGTTCAGTGACAGCTATGCCGAGGCGGGCACCGCCACCGCCGTCGCCGCCGACGGCGATCGGCTATACGTGGCGATCCGCTCGGTCAAGCCCGGCCGCGTCACCAACCTGTGGGTGTTCGAGACGGCGGACCCGCTCGCGCCGCGCCAGATCGGCGTTTTCACGAACATCGGTCCCGTGGTGAGCATGGCGTCGCGCGCCGGCTACGTCTGGGTCTCAGGGGGAACGCCGGGCACATATGGCGTTCGAACGATCGACGCGCGAGACGCCGGCGCGGTGCACCTGATCGGGACGTCGGCGTCGAAGTCGTTCGGCGGGCGCGCCCGCCACCTGGATCTCGAGGGCGATCGTCTGGCGGTTGTCGAGGAGCAGTACTTCGACGAGGGCGTGTACCAGACTCTCGGCCTCAATGCGGTGCACATCATGGACGTCAGCCGCCCCGATCAGCTGATCTCCCGCGATGCGCTCGAGTTCGAGTCGCCGCTCGGCGGTATCGACCTGCTTGGGGAGCGTCTCTACATCGCAGCTCGCGACCAGGGGCTGCTGGCCGTCGACCTGTCAGGACTGCCCTAGGCGACCGAGCGCCACACGGCGCAGCACCGGGGGCGCGGCTCGGGAGCGGACGTTCACGCCGCGCCCTCGCGCTTTCACGCGAGTCGAGCCCGGCGGCGCCACGCGCGAGCGGCGGCCGGGCTCGACCAACTCCTGCAGACCTCGGAGAGCCTAGCCGCTATAGGCTGTCCTCGTCTTCCACGAGCTGTCGTCGGCTGGCTCATCGTCGTCGTCCGACGACCAGTCGTCGTCCCACTCGTCCTCGTCGTAGTCGAACTGCGCGTAGTCGAGCCGCATCGGGTCCAACTGGACCACCTCGAGCTCCTCCTCGCACTGCCGACACGTGACCAGCAGTCCGACGCGCGGCGTGCGAGAGAACGTGATCACCGCGTTACACTCCGGACACCTGGCGCCATCGCGACTCTTGGACATCACCATCCCTACCTGCGGTTGTGCTGGCGAGGCACCGCTAGCGGCCGGACGCACACAACCCCGCCGTGCGTCTCTGCGGCACTGCGCGGTTCACGACTTCTCGCCAAGCTCTGCGCTCCGATGATGGCATCGGGCCGGTCACATCGACCGGGCGCGCCTAGTATCAACCGTATCCGTGCAATTGACGCACCAGGGATGTGGCAAAGCTGATCCAATTCGCGCCCGGCTGTACAAAACGCAGGACACCTGTGTGGACAGCGACGGGTGCTACTGCGGCTCGCCGATGTTGAACGTGTAGCCGACGCCGGGCACGGTCATGACGTAGCGCGGCTCTTTGGGCTCCGGCTCGACCTTGGACCGCAGCCGGTTCACCAGCCCGCGCACCAAGTCGCGATTGCCCTCGCCGGAGTACCCCCAGACCTGCTCGACGATGGTGTCTGTGGGCAGCACCTGACCACGATGCACCATGAGCGTGTAGAGCAGCTTGAACTCGAGCTGCGTCAGGCGCGTCGACTCGCCGTCACCGACGCGCACGACTCGGGCCGCGGGGTCGAGCGTCAAGCCGCCGAGGCTGAGCGTTGGCAGGCTGAAGATCGGCACGCCGCCAGCGCGGCGGAGCAGCGCGCGGAGCTGGGAGATCAGCAGGCGGCTGCTGTAGGGCCGGTAGCGCACGAGGTCGGCCCCGGCCTCGAGGATCAGGACGTGCAGGTCCTCTTGGAGGGTGTTGTCGACCAGCACGATCGGGACCTGCGTGACCCCCCGGAAGCGCCGCACCAGGGCCAGCAACTCCTGTCCCTCGTCGTGCCCGACGAGTATGATCATGTCGGCCGGACGTACGGGCCACTTGTCGACCGCGTGATCGCCGTCCCCGTCGGTCACCACCGCCAACCCGGCCCTCTGCAGCGCAATCGACAGCAGCGCCTTCTCGTCCGCGTCCGTCGCTACCAGCAGTGCATACACTTGGCGGTTCCCTTAGGTGATCAGCCGGGCGTAGCGGCGGCCCGCCAGTCGGCGGCGCCGAGCCCGGGCCGACTCGTCCAGACGGAGGAGCATGTGCCTACTGATGATCTGGAGCTCGCGCTGCTCCTAGTGCCGCTGGCCATCTTCGCGGCACGGGTGGTGGACGTGTCGTTCGGCACGATGCGCATCGTCTTCATTGCACGCG
>JBJYWW010000018.1:0-10963 GCA_046259645.1 Anaerolineae bacterium | reverse complement strand
TGAACACATCTGACATCTCGAGCACGTCGCGGGGGCAGTAGGCGACGCACAACTCACAGCCCTTGCAGCGTTCGACGATGAGGCTGATCTCACCGACAGGGACAACGACGCGATCCTGGTCGAGGGGTATACGCCACAGTCTCACGGCTGTGCACTCCTTGCGCCGTCACGGTCTTTGGCGCCCCGCTGGCGGGCCGGACGGCCCGTCGGCGTTATGATATCGGAACGGCGGGAGCGCGCAAATTAGGTAAGGTGGTTACTGTTTTACCTGGTTAACGATCTCCGGCGGTGGCTGGATACCGCCGTCGTTGGCGCGGCAGTCACCTTGTGGCTGAGCCGGCGCCCGCTTCCCGCACCAGCGCGGCTGCCGGCACTAGGGCGACCAGGCCCAAGGCCCCCGCGACCCAGAACGGGAGGGCCGGGGCGGCCGCGAACAGCACTCCGGCGATGGCGGTGCTGGCGATGATCGCCAGCCCGACCGAGGACTGGTAGAGGCCGAGCACGGCTCCGCGCAGCTCGTCGGCGGTCGAGGTCGTGGCCAGCGACTGTAGCGAGGGCATCATCACGCCGGAGCCCACGGCGTATATGGCGGTGCCGACGCCGGCGACCATCGGCGAGGTCGTCAGGGCGAGGCCGAAGAACATCGCCGTTCGCAAGCTGTTGCCGATTACCACCAGCCACTCCTCCCGCGTCACGCGCAGCGCGCGGCGCAGCAGGACGGCCTGCGTCAGGAACTGCCCGAAGCCGACGGTCGCCAGCAGCAAGCCGATCCCGAGGCTGACCGTGGAAGCAGGTTCGCCCGCGAACAGGACGGCCTCGCCGTAGAGCGCGAACGTGGCTTGCATCTGGCCGAGTCCGAACTGCCCCGTGAACGCGACTACCAGGATCAGCAGGAGCCGCCTGTCACGGAGCAGCGTCAGACGGTCGACCTCATCCCGGCCGTACGCCCGATTCGCCGCCCGCTGCTCCGGTGACAGCGTCTCGTCGAGGGTCGCCCACGTCAAGGCGACGACCGCGGCCGCGGCAACGGCCGCGATAAGGTACGGCACGCGCGGACCGAACGCCGCCGACAGCGCCCCGCCGATCGCCGGGCCGATCATGAACCCCAGGCCGAAGACGGCGAAGACGTAGCCGAGCGACTCGGTTCGCCGCTCGCGGGGCGTGACGTCCGTGATGTACGCCTGGGCGACGATGATGTTCCCACCGGTGATGCCGTCGAGGATCCGCGCGGCGTAGAGCCACCAGGCGCTGGGGGCCGCCGCCAGCATCACGAAGCTGATGGCAGTGCCCACCTGACTCAGGATCAGGACGGGCAAGCGTCCGCTCCTGTCCGACATCCGGCCGAGGTACGGTCCGGCGATGAACTGGCCGGCGAAGAAGACAGTCCCCAACAGGGTGATGGACTGCGGCGGAAGGTCGAACTGCTCCTTCGCGAACAGCGGCAGGATCGGGAGCACCATCGACGAGCCGACCATCTGCACCAGAACGATCAGCAGGATGGTCAGCAGCCGCCTGTCGATAGCGGAAAATCGACCCATGAGCGCCGATTGTACTTGCCCCGCGCCGGCAGTGAGAAGCGTGACCCGCGCGGTGAATCGCCTGACGACCATTGACAGTGCCGCCGGGCGTGACTATCCTGCCCGCCTGACCATCGGCACTCCGCGTCGGGCGCGCAGTGGTTCGCGCCGCGCCCGCGTGCCCGCTTGCCCCGCGAGCGGCCGGCCACACAACGACGGCAGCCCATGCAGCCAACCGTACTCAAGCTCACAAAGGTCCTGGAGCTCGAGCAGCGACAGGGTCACCGCAACGAAGCCGTGATCGGCGGCTTCGAGGCCTTCGTCCCGGTCTGGCAGGCCGAGGCCGGTCGCGAAGTGCCGGAGGCCATCGTGGCGGCGGTCGGTCGCCTGGCCGAGTACGGCGACCTGGCGGAGGCCGAGCGACGCATCCGGGTCAGCGAGCTCCTGTCGCTAGCGCGCAACGCCGTCGATGCCCCTCCTGAGGTGTCTGACACGTCTGCGCGCTCGCACCGTCCGAACGAGCCCGATTCGAAGCCGCCCGCGGACCAGCCGCTTCAGTCGGTCGACGACGCCGAGCTCGAGCGGCCGGTCGTGCACCTGCGCGGCATAGGCCGCAAGTCGGCCGAGAACCTCGAGCGGCTGGGCATCAGGACGATTCGCGACATGCTGTTCCACATGCCCGTGCGGTACAACGACTACAGCCGCTTGGTGCCGATCGGCCGCCTGTCCGTCGATGACGAGGTCACCGTCGTGGGCGCGGTGCTGGCGACCAATCTGCGCGACCTGGGCGGCAAGCGCTCGGTCCTCAACGTGACCCTCAGCGACAGCACGGGGGAGATCCACTGCAGCTTCTTCAACCAGCCCTACCTGGAGCGCGAGTTCCACCAGGGGCGGCGCATTGTCGTCAGCGGTCGGGTGGAATCGTGGGCGGGTCGCCTCGCGCTTCGCTCGCCGGAGTGGGAGCCCATCGAGCGCAAGCTGACCCACACGGGGCGTCTCGTGCCCGTGTACCCGCTGACGCACGGGGTGTCGCAGCGTTGGCTGCGGCGACAGATCAAGCACGTGGTCGAGAGCCGAGCGGACTTGGTCGGCGACCCCTTGCCGGCTCGCGTTCGCGCGGCCGAGAACTTGCCGACGCTGCCCGACGCGCTGCGCGAGCTGCACTTCCCCGAGTCGTACGAGTCGCAGGTTGCAGCGCTCGGCCGCTTGGAGTTCGACGAGCTACTGGTGCTCCAGCTGTGGTCGCGCCGCCGTCGGTTGGAATGGCTGAAGAAGGACGGCGTCAACCTGTCCGCCGGGCGGGCGACGGCCGGCGACCTGACGGGAGCGCTGCCTTTCGAGCTCACGGGAGCGCAGCGCCGCGCCATCGACCAGATCGCCGCCGACATGTCGCGCGACGTGCCGATGAGCCGCCTCCTGCAGGGCGACGTCGGCAGCGGCAAGACGGTGGTCGCCGCCGCGGCGTTGGCGATGGCGAACGGCGCCGGGTTCCAGGCGGCCATCATGGCCCCGACCGAGATCCTTGCCGAGCAGCATGCCGTGAGCCTGGCGCGACTGCTGGAGCCGCTCGGCTACGAGCCCTACCGTCCCGACGAGCCATCGCACCAGGAGCACCGGTCGGGGCGTCCGCCACGGCTGGCGCGACTGGTCGGCAGCATGACGCCGTCGGCCAAGGCCGCCACGGCGACGGCCGCCGCGACCGGCGCCGTGGACATCGTCGTCGGCACGCACGCCGTGATCCAGGACAGCGTGCAGTTCGCGCGGCTCGGCCTGGCCGTGATCGACGAGCAGCACCGCTTCGGGGTGCTGCAGCGGGCTGCGCTCCCGCAACGGGCGCTTGATCCGACCGCGGGCTCGGGACCGGCGCCGGTGCCGCATGTCCTGATAATGACCGCGACGCCGATTCCACGCACGCTCGCGCAGGTCCTTGCGGCCGACCTCGACCAGTCGGTCATCGACGAGTTGCCGCCCGGCCGCAAGCCCATCAAGACGAGCCTTCTTACCTCTCGCGATCGAGAGCGCGCGTATCAGGTGGTGCGGCACCGCGCGTCGCGTGGCGAGCAGGCCTATGTGGTGTTTCCCCTCGTTGAGGAGTCGGACGCGGTCGCGGCACGGGCCGCCGTTGCCGAGCACGAGCGATTGGCCGCCGAGGTCCTGCCCGGGCTGCGCGTTGGATTGCTGCACGGACGCATGCCGGCGTCGGATAAAGAAGCCGTCATGGCCTCGTTCAAGAGCGGCGACATCGACGTCCTCGTCGCGACGAGCGTGATCGAGGTTGGCGTCGATGTGCCGAACGCGACGATCATGGTCATCGACGGCGCCGATCGGTTCGGCCTCGCGCAGCTGCACCAATTCCGCGGGCGCGTTGGTCGCGGAACGGCCGAGAGCGTGTGCCTGCTCATCGCCGATGAGCCGTCGGAGACGGCGCAGCAGCGACTCGAGGCGCTGACGACCACTAGCGACGGACTGGAGTTGGCCCTGATCGACCTCGACATGCGCGGACCAGGTGACTACTTCGGCCTGCGGCAGTCGGGGCTGATGGAGTACCTTCGGTTCGCACGGCTGGCTTCGACGCCCGTGATGACCAGCGCGGCGCGAGTCGCCGCCGACCTCATGCAGTCCGATCCAGAGCTCGAGTCCGACGACCTCGCGGCCATCAGAGCGCGAGTCGACCAGTTCACCGAGGCAGCGGAGCGCATCTGATGAGCCGTATCGCCCTGTTCCCCGCCACGTTCGATCCCGTGACGAACGGGCACGTGTCGATCGCCGAGCGCAGCGCGGCGCTGTTCGACGAGCTGGTCGTTGGCGTCTACGCCCACGAGGGCGCCAGTGGCAAGGCGCCGCTGTTCACGCTGGAGGAACGCGTCGAGCTCGCGCGGGACGCCGTGGCGCACATCGAGAACGCGCGGGTGGCGGCCTTCGACGGGCTGGCCGTGGAGTTCGCGCGGGATGTCGGAGCCCAGGTCGTGGTACGCGGGCTGCGGGTGGCGGACGACTTCGAGTTCGAGCGCCAGATGGCGATGATGAACGGGCACTTGGCACCCGAGATCGAGACCATGCTGCTGATCTCGAAGCCGGCCCACGCGTTCGTCAGCGCGTCGCTGGTGCGCGAGGTGGCCATGATGGGCGGCGAGGTCTCCGATCTCGTTCCACCGTCGACCGCGGCCGCATTGGACGCCAAGTTCGAGAGCAGTACGATGAGCCCGAGCACGCAGCCGGGTGAGTAGCCGTCGCACGATTCGGGCGCACGGCCGGCAAGCCGCAACGACCACCACGACAGAAAGGACCGCGCGATATGGACCTCGACTACTTGATCGATCGTCTCGAGGAGCTGCTCGACCACAGCACGCGCGTGCCAGGCACCTCGTGGGTGGTGATAAACGAGGACGAGTACCTGCGCCTCATCGACCAGATGCGGATCAGCGTGCCGCAGGAGATCAAGAGCGCCCGCCAGATCGAGTCGGAGCGCGACGCGCTGCTCACGGCCGCGCAGGATCAGGCCGAGGCGATGATCAGCGCCGCGCGCGAGAAGGCGGACCAGCTGGTCGCCGAGCACTCCGTGATCGCGCAGGCCGAGGAGCGCTCGGACGAAGTGCTGGCGGATGCGTACCGGCAGGCGGCTGCGGTCAGAACGGAGGCAGACGCGTACGCGCTCGAGGTGCTGGAGCGCATCGCGGCGCAGCTGGAGACGTTCGGCCGCACCATCGACAACGGTATGAAGGTCCTGCAGGAAGGTCAGGCCAGCCGCGCGGCGGCCTACGATGATCCGTCCGCGGCGGACCGTATCCAGCCCGAGATAGTCGGCGACGATTCGCCCGCGAGCCCGGCCTGATCTTTGACCCACTCCGACCCGACTTCTATAATCGCCTGATGCCGTACGCGTGTCGCGTCACGGCGTTCCGGCGCGCGCGGCGTGCCGGCGGAGGGCGCCATGCGGTACAACGTCGCCGGGCTGTTGAAGGCGCCTACCGGCGAGATGCGAGAGTCCGAGCTCGCCGACGTGGTTCGGCTCGACGACCCGCAGCTCGAGTTGATCGCGCCGGTGCGCGGTCATGTCAAGCTGATACGCGATCCGGGCGGCATCTCGGTCGAGGCGCACCTCACAACGCAGGTCGCCACGCAGTGCAGCCGGTGCCTTGCCCCGGTGGAGGCCGAGCTCGAGTTCGAGATCGAGGAGTCGTTTCGGCCGACGGTGCACATTCCCGGCGGTCCGCCGGTCGTCGGTCCCGACGACGACGACGTGGCGACGCACATAGACGAACTTCATACGCTCGATCTGACCGAGGTCGTCAGGCAGGCGATCTTGCTTGCGGCTCCGATCAACCCCCTGTGCCGGGCCGATTGCCCGGGCCTATGCCCGACCTGCGGCCGCGACCTTCGCGAGGGCGCCTGCGAGTGCGCGCCGGAGCCGGACCCCCGGTGGGACGCGCTGCGCGACATCCTGTCGGAAGGTTGAGCGCGCCGACAACCCGACTAGTCGTGGAGGAACACAATGGGAGCAGTACCGAAGAGCAGAGTCGGTCCTCGCCGGCGGCGGCTTCGCCGCACGCACTACAAGGCCGCACCGGTGCGGCTCGTTCGGTGCGAGACCTGCAGGTCGCTTCACCTGCCGCATCACGTCTGCCCGGAGTGCGGGAGCTTCCGTGGGGTGCAGGTCCTGCCCGTCGAAGAGGAGGAGTAGCGGCGTGATCGCCGCGCCCGCCCGGCACTGGGGGGGCCGTGCGTCGTGGGGCGCGCGGCCCTTGGTGTTGGGCGCCTGATGCCGTCCGTCGACGACGGTAGCGACGCGCGCGGGGCCGCCGCCTGGCTGTTTCCCGGTCAGGGCTCGCAGTACGTCGGTATGGCGTCCGCCTGGTCGGAGGCGTCCGCCGAGGTGGCCGCCACGCTCGGCGAGGCGTCAGAGGTCCTCGGCTTCGACTTGGCGCGGGTGATCGCGGACGGCCCGGAGGACGCGCTGGCCGACACTCACAACCAGCAGCCAGCCGTCCTGGCCGCCAGCGTCGCGATCCTGCGGGCGGCGCGGCCCGTGCTCCCGGCGCCGCGACTGATGGCCGGTCACTCGCTCGGCGAGTACAGCGCCCTGGTCGCCGCCGGTGCGCTCGGGTTCCCCGATGCGCTGCGCCTCGTCCGCGAGCGCGGTCGACTGATGAAGCTGGCCGGCGAGGCCAGTCCGGGCCGAATGGCGGCGGTTCTCGGCATGTCCGACAACGACGTCGAGTCTGTCTGCGCCGACATCGCCGGCGTGCAAGTCGCGAACTACAACTCGCCCGGCCAGGTGGTGATCTCGGGAACGGCCGATGGCGTCGACGCGGCGACGGCCGCGCTCGAGGCCGCGGGAGCGCGGCGTGTGGTGCCGCTGCCGATCACGATCGCGGCGCACTCGGAGCTGATGCGCCCCGTGGCCGACGAGTTCCGCCAAGCGGTGGCGGCGGCGCCCATCGCGCCGGCCTCGGTGCCCGTAGTCGCCAACACCACGGCGCGCGCGATCAGCGACCCGGCGGAGATCGGCGCCGAGCTGGCCGACCAGTTGACGGCCTCTGTCCGATGGTCGGACGGAGTCCGGAGCATGCTCGACCAGGGGATCGACTCGTTCTACGAGGTCGGTCCCGGAAGCGTGCTTACCGGGTTGACCAAGCGGATAGCCAAGGACGCGGGGGCCGAGGTCGCGGTGCTCCGCTCCATGGACCAACCGTAGCCCCGCCGTCGTGCCGGCATGAGCGGCTAGGCCACGCGCCGTGAAAGGCCGACGCAGAGCCAGGCGCGCCGCCCTGCAGGCGCTCTACGAGCTGGACCAGAGCCGGCACGAGCTCGAAGACGTCGTGCGAGGGCGATTGCGCGACATGCACGTCGCGGCCGGGGCGGGGGCTCTCGCACCGACCGGACGGCGCCTGCTCGAGAGCTTGCTGCGTGACCACTCGGAGGAGGACCTGCCGCGGTTTGCCGCCGCGGCGCTCGAGGAGCGGTACGGCGCCGATCCGGAGACGGCGCTTGACGTGGTCGACCTGATCGAGCAGGTCCGACCCCACGCTGCCTACGCCGTGGCGATCG
The DNA here is from genome assembly GCA_046259645.1 of Anaerolineae bacterium. GTDB lineage: Bacteria > Chloroflexota > Anaerolineae > Epilineales > Epilineaceae > JBJYWW01. Next base: position 3,398 of record JBJYWW010000018.1, on the reverse strand, counting down.
TGCGCGGCGTTACCGCCGACCGCGCTCCAATCGACGAGGTCATCTCGCGTATTGCACCGGAGTGGCCGGTCGAGCAGATGGCGCCGATCGACCGAAACGTGCTCCGGATCGCGCTGTGGGAGATCGGTACCGGCAGCAGCCCGATCCGGGTGGCGATCAACGAGGCGGTGGAGCTGGCGCGGGCCTTCAGCGGCGAGGGCTCGCGACGGATGGTCAACGGCGCGCTGGGAGCCTACACGAGCGGCGATCCCAAGCTGCACCTGGAACCGCGCCACGAAGGGAGCGCAACGACATGATAGCCATGCTGGTCAACTACACCTGCCTCGCCCTGCAGGTCGCGATCCTCGTGCGCGTGTTCTACTCGTGGGTCGACAGCAACCCGTACCCAACCAACGACCTGAAGCGGGCGCTGTGGGCGGTGACCGACCCGATCCTGGATCCGCTGCGGCGAGTCATCCCACCGATCGGGATGCTGGACGTGACGCCTGTGGTCGCCATCGTCGCGCTGTCGATACTGCGTCAGATTCTCGTGCCGGCGCTCCAGGGCCTCTAGCCTCGGCGCCACCCTCGCGCGCGGCGAGGTGGCGCTACAGCTCGGCCTCTTCGCGGGCGACCGGGCGGAGAATGTAGCCCACGCCACGCACCGTGTGGATGTAGGTCGGGCTCGAGCGGTTGTCCTCGATCTTCTGCCGCAGCCAGTGGACGTGCACTTCCAGGGTCCGGGTGTCGGCCACGTAGTCCGTCTGCCAGACCTCCTTCATCAGGAACTGCCGCGTGAGCACCTGTCCCTGGTGCAGTAGGAACACCTCGAGGAGTCGACACTCCTTCGGCGTGAGGTGATGCTCCTCTTCGCCGCGATGCAGGGTGCGGGACTTGACGTCTAGGACGATCGGCCCGCACGAAAGGCCCTTGGCGGCGTCGGCGTCAGGCATGCGTGCGGTGCCGTCAGGCCGAGAGGAGCCGACCACATCCCGGGCACGGGACCAAGTCGGCGCCCTCGCGCACGTGGTCGATGTCCTGGCGCGGAAGGGTCATGCCGCACGCGCTGCACGTGCCGTCGCGGGCCTCCGCGACCGCCCGTCCGCCCTTGGCCTTGCGCAGGCGGTCGTAGCGCTCGATGTCCGGCGGAGCGATCGTCGCCGAGTGCTCGGCGCGATCGGCGTCGAGCTGGCGCAGCAGCGCCGCCAGCTCGGCCTTCCGCTGGCCCAACTCGCCCAGCTCCTCGGCGGCATCGGCCTCCGCTCGCTTGAGCTGGGCTGTCGCCGACGCGACCCGCTCGGCGGCCTCATCGCGGGCCACGAGCGTCTCCAGCGCCTCATCGTCGAGCGAGGACAAGCGCCGCCGCAGCGCCGCTATCTCCCGCTCGAAGTTCTGCAGGTCCTTTGGCGCGGTGAACGCCCCGCCATACAGCTTCTTCTCTTCGCGCGCGATGTGCTCGCGAACGCTCTCGCGCTCGAGATCCTGGCCGCGAAGCACTGGCTGGATGGCGTCCAGCGACTCCTCGGCAGCGTCGAGTTCCCGCTGGGCCGTGACCACCGCCGGGTTGCCCTTGAGCTTGACCAACACGCGCGCCATCTCGGCGACGAGGGCATCGCGCTCGAGGTCGAGCTTCTGTAGCTCCAGCAGCTGCTGCGATCTCGACATGAGTGGCGGGCGCTCCAGTGGCCGATAGGGGCGCCATTGTACCGAACCGATTTGGCGCGCGCAAAGGACCGGTGCGCGGCGGCCGCTTGAGGCGCCGATGACGGCGGCTCGAGCGCCCGGACGTTGCTCCGCGGAGCCGCGACCGCCCCTGACAGGCGACGTCTTGGTGTATACTGCGCACGGGTCCTGCCTGGCTGACGACAGCGACGCCGCGGAAGGGGCGTCGCGCTTCGGAGTATGAGGAGGAGGTGCAGATGGCGGGGAGCAGTGGCGAGCCGACCCGAGCGCGTGACACCGTGTCCGAGAAGATCGACCACCTCTTCCGCACCGTGCGCCGTGACGACGGTCGGGAGTACACGTACGAGGACGTCGAGCGCGGCACCGACGGACGCGTGTCGCGCTCCTACGTGTGGAAGCTCAGGCACGGGCGCAACCGCAACCCCAGCCTCGACGTGATCGAGGCGTTCGCTCAGTTCTTCAGCGTGCCGCCGTCGTACTTCTTCGGCGACGGGCTGGTGTCGAACGCCGATGCCAGGCGCGCGGCGTTGCTGGCGGGCATGCTGAAGGACCCGTCCTCGGCGCACCTTGCCGAGAAGGGCCGTGGCCTCAGCCCGGCATCCGTCGCCGTGGTCACGGAGCTGATCGAGCACCTGCGCGCGATCGAGGACGAAGGGCGCTGAAGTCAGGCCCCGTGGGAGCTCCGCCCGGCTGTCGCCCCCGCGGCGCCGGGCCCCTGGCGCTTGGGCGCGCGAGGACCTAGCCTAGAAGCGCCACCACCTGCAGAGCAGCGGCGCCGGCGACGCGCCACGATCTGTTGAGCTGTGCGCGCCCGCGGCCCGCCGCGTTTGCCGTCTCGCGCCCCGTCCGCGGTGCCCTGACAAGCCATGCTGAAGTCCCTAGCCGCAGCGGCGGTCGATCTGGTGTATCCGCCGCGCTGCGTCGTGTGCGCTTCTCGCGGCGCCTGGCTGTGCCCCGAGTGCCATGCTCGGGTGCGGCAGGTGCCCGCGCCGCGCTGCCCCGTCTGCGGCGGACCTGTCGGGCGCGTGCTCCCAGGCGACGGCGTCTGCCGGCGCTGCGCTCAGGAGCCGCCGGCGTTCAGAAGCGCCGTGGCGGCGGGAACGTACGACGGGGTGCTGCGCACGGCGATCCGAGCGCTCAAGTATCGCGGCCTCGGCCAGGTCAGCGTGCCGCTGGGACGGCTGGCGGCGCAGCGGTTCTCACCTGATCGTGCCGCGATCGTGGTGCCCGTTCCCGCGCACCCGCGGCGCACGCGGCGCCGGGGGCTCGATCACGCCGACCTGCTCGCCGAGGTCGTGGCGCAGGCGACCGGCCTGGCCCTGGCGCCGGACGGGCTAGTCAGAGTCCGCGCGACCGCGCCGCAGTTCGCGCTCGACCCGGCGGAGCGGCGCCGCAACGTCGCCGGGGCGTTTGCCGCTGGTCGGCCCGTGCGAGACCGAACCGTGCTGCTTGTCGACGACGTGCACACCACTGGCGCGACCGCCAACGAGTGCGCGATCGCCTTGCTGCGGGGCGGCGCGATCGCCGTCGACGTCTGCACGGTCGCTCGCGCGATCCTGCCGTCGACCGGGCTCGACGCCGCTGGCGCCGTCGCCGTGCGCCGCTAGAACCAGGCCGTCGCGGTCTGCCGCAAGCCGGGTCGCCGTCCGCCGCTCGCGACGTCGCCGGGCGCCGCAAGCCAGGCCGCCGATCGCAGCCAGCGCCCTGCCCGGCCGTCGCTGGCGCCGTCGCCGGAC
>JBJYWW010000017.1:0-17585 GCA_046259645.1 Anaerolineae bacterium | reverse complement strand
CCGGCGGCGGCCCCTGCCGCGAGGAGCGCCAGGAGCACCGCGCGCGCCTTGGCCGCTCCGGCAGCCAGGCTCGCCGTTAGGAGGAACGTCAGCGCCAGCTCGAACCACCGCGCGATCTCGAAGCCCGCCGCCACCGGCTGCGGCGCGTGCCACGCGGCAACAACGAGCACTGCCAGGAAGACGGCCAGCGGCGTGACCAACGGTAGATCGAGCGACGGCATGCGTCGTCGCGCGAGCTCGGCCAGGAGCCATGCCAGCGCGGTCCAAGCCAGCAGCAGCGGCGTCAGCGTCAGGCCGCCCCCGCTCGTGCTCAGCGCCTGCATCGACGCGAAGGGCGTGCCGAAGGCGGCAGCGACGAGCCCCACGACCGGCAGAAACAGCACCACTGAGGCCAGCGCGGCGCCGGCCGTCACGCTCACGGGAACCGCGGCAAGCGCCGCCGCGACCGCCGCCAGGCCCGCGCCGCGCGCGAATCGCCCGACGAGGGCGTCGCTCACCGACTCAGCTCGGACTCGAACCAGCGCATCGTCTCGGCCATGCCCTCGTCCAGCGACGTGCGCGGCTCCCAGCCCAGGATCTCCGTCGCCCGGCTGATGTCGGGGCATCGCCGCATCGGATCGCCCATGCGTGACGCCGGCAGCGGATGGAACGTCACTCCCGCGGCGTTGGCGGTCGCGGCATTCACGTGCCGGGCGAACTCGAGGACGGTCATCTCGTTCGGATTGCCGATGTTGACCGGCTCGACGAACGCGCTCGCCAGCAGCCTCACGATCCCGTCGACCAGGTCGCTGACGTACGTGAACGACCTGGTCTGCGAGCCGTCGCCGAAGACGGTCAGCGGCTCGCCGCGGAGGGCTTGGCCCACGAACGCCGGGACCACGCGCCCGTCGTCGAGCCTCATCCGTGGTCCGTAGGTGTTGAAGATCCGGACTATTCGCGTGTCGACCTCGTGAATCCTGTGGTACGCCATCGTGATCGCCTCGGCGAAGCGCTTCGACTCGTCGTACGCGCCGCGAGGGCCGATCGGGTCGACGTTCCCGGTATAGCGCTCCGCCTGCGGGTGCTCCTCCGGGTCGCCGTACACCTCCGAGGTCGACGCCAGGAGGAAGCGGGCGCGCTTGGCCCGCGCCATGCCCAGGGCGTGGTACGTGCCGAGGGAGTTCACCTTGAGGATCTGGATCGGCACGCGCAGGAAGTCGACCGGGCTGGCGGGCGAAGCGAAGTGCAAGATGGCGTCGACCGATCCGTCGACGAACAGCGGCTCCGACATGTCGTGCTCGATGAACGTGAACCGTTGGTCGTCCGCGTGACCGTCGATGTTGCGCCTGCGGCCGGTGATGAGGTTGTCGACCGCGACGACCTCGTTGCCTTCGGCTAGGAAACGGTCCACGAGGTGCGATCCGATGAACCCGGCACCGCCGGTTACTACGACGCGCATAGGTGGAGTCCTCGAGTGGCTGGGTTGGCTAACCGACTGCGGGAGGATAGCCCAGCCCCAGTCGCGCGGCTACTGCCCGGCGAGCCCTTTGATCGGCCTGGCGCGGATGCCTACCTGCTCCTCCCGTGCCTACCCGCTGGCCCGGCGGGCGTGCCTATGGGCCCGGCGCGCTTGCCCATAGTCCCCGACCGCGTCGGTCAACAGGCGGCCAGCGCCTCCCGGACCGCCGGCACCACCAAGTCGCGCTCCTCCGGCAGGACCGTCCGCGGATCGAGGGCCACCGCTCCGTCCAGGACGCGCGGGACGGTCGGGGTCGGGCCGGTCCGCAGCGCGTGCGCCAGCTGGTCCGGTCGATCGGAGCCGAGAACGAGCAGCGTGGTCGGCAGCGCCGAGCCCGGCAGCGACCCGCCGCCGGTGGTGGACTCGCCCGGCGCGACCCGCGCCACGTCACCGAGCTCGTCGGCCCAGGCTCGCGCCTGGCGAGCGAGCTCGTCCGGCTCGGCGGCGATCATCCGCCACACGGGCACGTGCTCCACGGCTTCGCCGCGCACGTAGTGCAGCAGCGTGGCGTGGAGCCCGGCGAGCGTCGACTTGCCGGGGCGCAGCGCGCGCGCGAACGGGTGCGCCTTGAGGCGCGCGACGAGGTCGGCGCGGCCCACGACCAATCCCGCCTGCGGCCCGCCCAGCAGCTTGTCGCCGCTGAACGTCGCCAGGTCCGCGCCGGCCGCCAGGCTGTCGCCGACGACGGGCTCCGGCGCCAATCCGAAGGCGCTGGTGTCGAGCAGGCTGCCGCTGCCGAGGTCATCGACCAGTGGCAGGCCGTGCTCGCGTGCCAGTGCGACCAACTCGTCGAGCGACGCCTCTTCGGTGAAGCCGGTCACGCGGAAGTTGCTGGTGTGCACGCGCATCAACAAGGCCGTCTCGTCGTCGATGGCGGCCCTGTAGTCGGCGATTCGCGTGCGGTTGGTCGTGCCGACCTCCACCAACCGGGCGCCGCCGGCCGTCATCACCTCGGGGATGCGGAAGCCGCCACCTATCTCCACCAGCTGCCCTCGCGACACGATCACGCCGCGGCCGCCGGCCAGCGCCGACAGCACGAGGAACGTCGCTCCGGCGTTGTTGTTCACTACCAGGCCGGCCGCGGCGCCGGTCAGCCGGCATAGCAGTGGCTCGACCAGGTCGTGACGCGAGCCGCGGGTGCCAGGCTCAAGCTCGTACTCCAGGTCGGAGTAGCCCGACGCGACGGCCCGCATCGCCTCCGCGGCGGGCGCGCTGACGGGCGAGCGGCCAAGGTTGGTGTGGATGACCACGCCGGTGGCATTGATGACGCGCCGCGGCCGGGGCGTCAGCCAGGAGCGCACGATGTCGCGCGTTGCCTGGGCCAGCTCGTCCTCGACCGGCACTGGCCGACCCAACAGGGCCTCGGCGCGGGCGCCGTCGATCGCCTCGCGCGCCGCGCCGACGATCAGCTCCCGCCCGTGCACCGACACCAGGTCGACGAGGAGGGGGTGATCGGCCAGCGCGTGCACGGCGGGCAGACTTCGCATGTCGGTCACGCTCGCACCTCGCAATCGCTCTCTCGCCTGAGCTGGGCTACGTCACTGCGGTTCGGAGGAAGGCAGCGCCTGCTCGGCGCCTGCAGCGGTCTCGCTAACCGGGAACGCGACCACGATGGCGCGGTGCGTGTTCGACCACGGCGGGAAGCAGCTGACGAGCGTAAGCCGCTCGTCCGGCGTCTGTCTGATCCAGTGCGTGTTGTCGATGCGCTCGGCTTCCGAGGCGCCCTCCTCGCGCACGACAAAGCTCTCCGCCACCTCGTACTCGTACACCGCGCCGTCCATGTCTTCCAGAGTGATATCGTCGCCCGGCACTAACTTGTAGATGTCCCGGAAGACCGAGCCGCGCTTGTTGTTGTGGCCGGAGATGACCGTGTTGCCGACGGTGCCGGGTGCGGCTGAGTTCTCGTGGAAGCCCGCGGCGTAGTCGGCCGTCTCCCAGACGTTGCCCTGGTTCTCGCCGTTGACGATCCTGGCCTGCCAGCCGACGCCTACGACCGGCGAGTCGACACCTATCGACGGAATGGCGATGTGCACCGGCATGCGGCCCGGCGCTGCCTCCGCGGCGTCATCGATCACCTCCGCCACGAGCCGGCCCTGGCCGACGTCCGCGCGCTCTGAGGGCAGCGACTCCTCGAAGCGTGGCGTGTGGCTCGTTGCCGCGACCCGGCGCATGGTCACGTATCGCGACGCCTGCACCAGCGCCCCGAGCGCCAGCAGGCACAGCCCGAACACCAGCAGCAGGCTCGCCAGGCGGTCCATGAAGCCGTTCAGCAGGCGTGATGGGCTCATGTGGCTCGAAATCGTAGGTCGCGCCCTAGGCAGCGTCAAAGCTACGCCAGTGGCTTGCGGCGCGGTACGCCGGGCCTTCGGGGGTACTTGCCCGGCGTTGGGGCCACCTTGGAGATGCGAACCAGATGGCGCGCGCCGGGAACGCCTGGCAGCTGATACGGCCTCACCTCGTCGACGCGTCCGCCGAGGAGCTCGATCGCCGGCCGGGCCCGCGCTGCCTCCTCTGGCGCGGACGCACCCTTGAGGGCCAGCATCACGCCACCGACCCGCAGCAGAGGCAAGCAGTACTCGGCGAGAACCGCCGTGTCGCCGACCGCCCGCGCCACCGTCAGGTCGTAGGACTCGCGGTGCCGGTCGTCGCGCCCGAGCTCCTCCGCCCGGCGAGCTATCACGCCGACGTTGGATAGCGCCAGGTCGGTGACCACCTGCTCGAGGAACCGGGCCTTCTTGCCGGTTGCCTCCAGCAGCGTCACCTGCCAGGCGGGGCGCAGCACGGCAAGGGGGATGCCGGGCAGCCCGGCACCGGAGCCGACGTCTATGCACCTCAGAGCGCCGTCGCCTCGCTCGGCCATCGTCTCGGGCGCTCCGTGCCCCGGGGCCGTGCCGGGAGCGCCGACCGCCGGTGCAGTCTCGGGCTCGCCAAGCGCCGGTGCCGTCTCGGTCTGGGCGTGCCCCGGTGCCGCACCGAGACAGACAAGCGAGTCGGCGAAGTGCCGGACCGCCACTCCCCGTTGGTCGGTCACACGGGTAAGGTTGAGACGCCGGTTCCACTCGACCAGCGCCTCGGCGTGGCGCTCTAGGAGCGCGACCTGCTCGTCGGCGATCTGGACGCCGACGTGTGCCGCCGCACACAATAGGGCGGCGCGATCCAGCGCGCCGGGCGGATCGACTTCGCCTCGCTCCTCGATCATGCGCGCCGTCTCTCGATCACGCGCGCAGTATACAGCCGGCGCCATACAGCCGGCAGGATACGGCCGGCACCAAGGCGGGCCGTCGAGAGCGCGCCCATCGTTCTGCTATACTGCGGCCGATCGCCGACCGGCCGTCTATCTGGAGAGGACCTGCAATGACCAGCGCACCGCCGAGCCCCGACACGCCCAAGTTCGACGACATGTTGCTCCGGCCCCTTGCGGAAGTCGATCCGAAGATCGCCGCGATCATCCACAAGGAGGAGGACCGCCAGCGCTACGGCATCGAGCTCATCGCCAGCGAGAACTACACCAGCCGCGCCGTGCTCGACGCCACCGCCTCGGTTCTCACGAACAAGTACGCCGAGGGCCTGCCGGACAAGCGCTACTACGGCGGCTGCGAGTGGGTCGACCGCGCCGAGGATCTCGCGCGCGAGCGGGCCAAGCAATTGTTCGGCGCCGACCACGCCAACGTCCAGCCGCACGCGGGCTCGCCGGCCAACATGGCGGCCTACTTCGCGCTGATGGAGCCGGGCGACACGCTGATGGCCATGCGCCTCGACCAGGGCGGTCACCTCACCCACGGGCACTCGGTCAACTTCTCCGGCATGCTCTACAACATCGTCAGCTACGGTGTCGACCGCGAGACCGAGCGCATCGACTATGACGAGCTGGCGACCCTCGCTCGCGAGAGCAAGCCGCAAATCATCCTCGCTGGCGCCACGGCCTACCCCCGCCAGTTCGAGTTCGAGCGCATCGCGGAGATCGCGCGCGAGGTGGGGGCCTACTTCATGGTCGACATGGCGCACATCGCCGGGCTGATCGCGGCGAAGCTGCACCCCGATCCGGTGCCGTTCGCCGACGTCGTGACGTCCACCACCCACAAGACCCTGCGCGGGCCGCGCGGCGGACTGATCCTAAGCACGGAGGAGCATGCGAAGGCGATCGATCGCGCCGTCTTCCCGAACCTGCAGGGGGGGCCGCTGGAGCACATCATCGCGGCCAAGGCAGTGGCGTTCGAGCTGGCGATGACGCCGGAGTTCCGCGAGTACCAGGGCCGGGTCATCGCGAACGCCAAGGCTCTCGCCGCCGCCCTGGCCGAGAACGGTTTCCGCATCGTCTCCGGCGGCACCGACAATCACCTCATGCTGGTCGACATGCAGCCAAAGGGCGTGACGGGCAAGGCGGCCGAGGAGGCACTCGATCGGGCCGGCATCACCACCAACAAGAACATGATCCCGTTCGACCCGGAGAAGCCGTTCGTCACCAGTGGGCTGCGGCTCGGCTCGCCGGCGGTGACCACGCGGGGCTTCGGCGTCGACGAGATGCGGCGGGTGGCCGCGTGGATCACCGAGGTCCTCGAGAACATCGAGGATGAGGCGACCATCGAGCGCGTACGCGCCGAGGTGCGCGAGATGGCCGGCGCCTACCCGGTGCCGATGATCGACTGGGACACGGAGAAGTGACGCTCAGTTGACGGTGCGGTTGTCACAGACGTGGCGCCATAGCCGCGGAGGCTTAGCAGTAGCGACGAGGGCCTAGCCGTGCCTAGATCAAGGTCTCGCCCTCGAGCAGTCGTCCGACCGCCTCCAGGAAGTCGGTGAAGTCACGGGTCTGGCTGCGCGCGTACAGGACAACGCGCCGCGGGTCGACTTCCCAGTACTGGTGAACCAGCAAGTTGCGGAACCTGACCACGCTGGTCAAGCGCTGGCTCAGATCCTCATCGATGATGCCCGCGTCGAGAAGCGCACCGAAGCACTCGGAGTATGATGCTGGAGCGGTTCCGGCGAGCCGCGACGTTAGGTGCAGGCAGATCGAGACAGACGCCTCGATCGCGAGCAGCAGCAAGTGCTGGACCGAGTACAGGTTCCGCTCGTCCGCGAAGAACTCGTCGTCCGGAAGGCTGGAATAGCGGTGCACCTTCTCGACGTTGGCGCGGATGTCGTCAGCCTTGGCCTTCACCATTTCGACGTTGACGTTGGTCATGGCAAGAGCAGCTCGCGAAGGTATGCCCGCCCGAGCCAGGCGAAGCTGCAGTACTCGGTGACGACGCGCTCACGGTAGTCGGCGAGCGCGATGTCATCCCGCGCCATGATCAACCTGCCCTGCAACACCGAGTGCTGGAATCCGATCGAGGCATCGGCGAGCACATGGACGTCAACCGGTACGCCGATCTCGAGCGTGAGGTCTGCTGCCAGCTCCGACTCGTATTCGAGCGAATCGAGGTTGTCGGCAAGCGATGCACCCAGCTGGATCGCCACGTCGACGTCGCGGAATGGAAGCCCGGCTTCCGCGGAGCCGTGGAGATAGGCGAAGCCGATCTCGGGTCGTGACTCCAGGTGCGGCCGCAGCTTACGCACCAGCTCGTCGGGGTCCACCGCTGCGTGCGCCCTAGGCATGATCGCGTCTGGTGGCGGGGCCAAGGACGCCTCCGCGTGCGTCGGCCGTTCGCTCATGCTGCCAGTATAGCCGCAGCGGCCTGGTCGCACTACCACCGGGAGCGCGTCGGGCAACGGCCCGACGCTGCCAGAGCACAGCAACAACTCGTGAGGGGACATTCCTATCCTGGGAGCCGAGGGGACATTCGTATCTGGGCGTGACAGGGCTTCCGCAGAGCTGGCCTCCGTGTTATACTTGGCGGTCTGTGGGGGCGGTTAGCTCAGTTGGCTAGAGCGCCACGTTGACATCGTGGAGGTCACAAGTTCGAGTCTTGTACCGCCCACCATTCACACCACCGTTGACAGCAACATTGACAATCGAATCGAGTCCCGAAAGGGACGCTGGCTGAGACGAGGACGAGTACGCGCGTCACGAGCGCCAGGGATGAGGCGTCGCCGACTGAGAGCGCCTCTCGCCATGGGCGTGCGGAAAACCACCTCCGAGCCGGTGACCGAACCGCGGGCGCTGCCGCTTCGTCGAGCGGCCCGAGACGGCCGAGACGGCCGAGAGGCGCCGACGAGGCCCGCACGCACGCGCAGTAGGCTCGCCCGGGTGGTGCCGTTACACACCGTGTGAGGTCGGACCGGAGACGCGCCGAGCGCGTCGCCGTTGCCCGGCGAAGATGGGTGGAACCACGAGCGGCCCTCGTCCTGTCACGGACGAGGGCGTTTTTTGTTCCCGGGGGTCATGCGGCCGATGGCCGCATTTGGATAGCTGAACGTACACGATGTACAAGGATCGAGAGACGAAGTCTCAAAGGAGGCACCACGCCATGGCGGACGAGCAGGAAGTGCGGGCCGCGGAAGAGGCGGCCGACGAGGCTGACGAAGCGGCGGTCGAGAAGGCGCAAGCCGAATCGCGGGAGGTGGCTGACGACGAGGCGCAGCGGGCGACGGTCGAGCAGACGATCGCCGACGAGCTGCACCGCATCCGCCACTCGACGGCGCACGTCATGGCTCAGGCCGTGGTCGAGCGCTTCCCCGAGGCGAAGGTCGGCATCGGGCCGCCGATCCAGGACGGCTTCTACTACGACTTCGACTTGGGGACGGACGAGGGCGGCCGGTCGCGCACGTTCTCGCCCGAGGACCTCGAGGCCATCGAGGAGCGCATGCGCGAGATCGTGAAGGGCAAGCACGCCTTCGAGGTGCGCGAGGTAACGGCGGAGGAAGCCGAGGAGCGGTTCGCCGACGAGCCGTACAAGCTCGAGCTGATTCGCGAGCTGGCGGCCGGCAACGTCGACGAGTACGGCGAGCCGGTCGACGAGCCGGTGCCGATCACGCTATACCAGCAGGACCGGTTCACGGACCTGTGCCGCGGGCCGCATGTGCCGAACACGGGCTACATCAAGCCCAACGCGTTCAAGCTGCTCTCGACGGCGGCGGCGTACTGGCGCGGTGACGAGCACCGCCCCATGCTGCAGCGCATCTACGGAACGGCCTGGAAGAACAAGACGAGCCTCGAGGAGTTCCTCGCGCGGCTCGAGGAGATCGAGAAGCGCGACCACCGACGCATCGGGACGGACCTCGACCTCTACAGCACGTCGCCCGAACAGGTCGGTGGCGGACTGGTGCTGTGGCACCCCAAGGGCGGCCTTATGCGGCACCTCATCGAGGAGTACGCCAAGGAGCGACACCTCGAGGGCGGGTACGACTTCGTGTACACGCCCCACATCGGTCGCGGGCAGCTGTGGGAGACGAGCGGGCACCTCGACTTCTTCCGCGAGAACATGTACGCGCCGCTCGACATCGACGGGCAGGAGTACTTCCTGAAGCCGATGAACTGCCCGTTCCACATCATGATCTACAAGAGCCGCCGGCGGAGCTACCGCGAGCTTCCCATCAAGATGGCGGAGTGGGGCACGGTATACCGCTACGAGCGCTCCGGCGTGCTGCACGGGCTGATGCGCGTGCGGGGCTTCACGCAGGACGACGCGCACATCTTCTGCGCGCCCGACGACGTCGACGAGTCGATCGCGGAGGTGCTCAACTTCAGCCTCGACATCCTCGAGGCGTTCGGGTTTGAGGACTTCGCCGTTTACGTCTCGACGATGCCCGACAAGGCCGTCGGTGACGTGGCGGACTGGGACCGCGCCACGCAGGCGCTGATCCGGGCCGTCGAGGCGCGCGGGCTCGACTACGAGATCAAGGAGGGCGAGGGCGCCTTCTACGGTCCGAAGATCGACATCGACATCCAGGACGCGCTCGGGCGCGCCTGGCAGTGCTCGACGATCCAGTTTGACTTCAACCTGCCCGAGAAGTTCGGCTTGACGTACGCGGACGCCGACGGCGAGCTGCGGCGGCCGTACATGGTCCATCGTGCGCTGTTCGGGTCGATGGAGCGGTTCTTCGGCGTGCTCGTCGAGCACTACGGCGGCGCGTTCCCCGTATGGCTGAGCCCGGTGCAGGCCGTAGTGATCCCGATCGCCGATCGGCACCTGGAGTACGCCGAGAGCGTTGCCGAGCGCCTGCGCGAGGCCGGCATCCGAGTGGAGGTCGACGGGCGGGACGACCGGATGCGCGCGAAGATCCGCGACGCGCAGCTGGCCAAGGTTCCCTACATGCTGGTCGTGGGCGATCGCGAGGCCGAGAACGACGCCGTGGCGGTTCGCTTGCGGACGGAGGCCGACCTCGGCGCCGAGTCGGTGGACGACTTCATCGCGCGGATCAAGGACGCCATCGAGGCGCGCACGGGCGTCGAGGGAGAGTGATCGTCGGCACGCCGGGCGTCGGCCGCGGTCGGCGCCCGCCGCCGCCGGCGGCCTCGAAACCGCGCTGCTCTTGACGGATCGAGACCGGAGTCGTTATAATTCGTAATCCGCGCGGGGCTCTGCGTTCGGCGAGCCCCGCGGATTTTGCGTGAGGTGGCTGCTATAACTAAAGAGGATAGGCAACGCGTCAACGACGAGATTCGGGCCAACGAGGTCCGGCTGATCTCGAGCGACGGCGAGCAGCTTGGCGTGGTTCCGCTGCGCGAGGCGCTCAACACGGCTCGGGAGCAGGGGCTCGACTTGGTCGAGGTGGCGCCCAACGCTCGCCCCCCGGTGTGCAAGATCCTGGATTTCGGCAAGTTCCAGTATCTGCAGATGAAGAAGCAGCGGGAGGCTCGGAAGGGCCAGAAGACCACCGAGATCAAGGAGATCCGTCTCCGGCCCAAGACCGGCGACTACCACGCCGGGTTCAAGATCAAGCGCGCGAGGCGCTTCCTGAACGAGGGCATGAAGGTGAAGGTCCGGATCCAGTTCAGGGGCCGTGAGATCTCACATCCGGAGATCGCGTTGCAGCAGTTGGAGGACGTCGAGGCTGAGCTGTCCGACATTGCCGAAGTTGAGCAGCGGCCGAACATGGATGGACGCTCGATGCTGATGATCTTCGCACCGAGGAAAGGCATCGGCGCAGCCGAGGAATGACCTAGCATGCCCAAGATGAAGACACACAAGTCCTGCGCCAAGCGCTTCAAGGTGACTGGCACCGGCAAGCTCATGCGGACGCAGATCGGCAAGAGCCACCTGCGCCGCAAGAAGGCCAAGCGCACCCGGCGCTTGTTCGACGAGTACTTAGAAGTGACGCACAAGGCCGATGTCAAGCGTGTACGGCGGCTCGCGCCGGCCCTTTGGAAGCGCTAGGCAAGGGACGGAGGAGACCGCATGGCACGCGTCAAGGGTGGACCGCTTCAGCGAAGGCGACACAAGAAGACCCTGAAGGCCGCATCTGGCTACAACCAGGGGCGGCGCCGGCTTTATCGCCGCGCCAACGAGGCGGTGACGAAGGCGCGCGCGTACGCGCACCGCGACCGCCGCAACCGCAAGCGCGACTTCCGGCGGCTGTGGATCCAGCGCATCAACGCCGCTTCGCGCCAGCACGGCATGTCCTACGGCGTGTTCATGTTCGGCCTGAAGCAAGCCGGCGTGGAGCTCGACCGCAAGGTGCTGGCCGACATGGCGGCCCGTGATCCCCTGGCCTTCGCCGCGATCGCCGAGGTCGCCCGCGAAGGCGCCGGCGACCGCGCGGGCGAGGCGCCGGCGTCGCACACCGAGCTGATGATGGCCGCGGACGAGGACGATGGCGATCTGGCCGAGCTCTTCGCCGAGGCCGAGGACCTTGCCGAGAGCATCGCCGAAGCCGAAGAGGCCGCTGGCGAGGCGGAGGACGAGGGCGAGGACGCCGCCGACGAGTAGGCACGTGCTGGCGCTCGGCAGCGGGAGCTCCGCTGTCGCGCCAGCAGAGCGCATGAGTCGACCCGGTCACCGCCGCGAGGGTGACCGGGTCTTTGCGTTACCGGGGCGAGCGGGGTCGAAGTCCGCCGGCAGATCTGGCCTCGGTGACCGCCAAGCTGCTCCGCGCTTCGGCGACGGCCGCTCCGCTCCGTCCCTCGGTGACTGCCGCGGCGTGCCATGCCTCGACGATTGCGTTGCCCGGCCGTCGTGATCACTAGCCCGTCGAACCCCAAGCTGCGCTATGTCCGGAAGCTGGCCGGACGGCGATTTCGCGAGCGCGAAGGCCGGCTGGCCGTCGAAGGCGTGCGCCTGGTCGGCGACGCTCTCGACGCGGGGCTCACGCCGGCGTTCGCGTTGGTCGCCGAGCCGCTTGCGTCCACGGAGCGGGGCCGGACACTGGCCGCCACGCTGTCGGCCAGCGGCGCGCCGGTCCTGGAGGTGGAGCCGACGCTGCTAGCCGAGGTCGCTGACACCGTGACGCCACAAGGCGTGGTCGCGGTCTTCGACCTGCCTGAGATCGAGCCACCGACGCGCCCCGAGCTGGTCCTGGTCTTGGATCAGGTGCGGGATCCCGGCAACGTCGGGACGATGATCCGGACAGCGCTAGCCGCCGGGGCCGATGCCGTGATCGCGGCGCCGGGAACCGTCGACGTCTGGTCGCCCAAGGTAGTTCGCGGCGGTATGGGCGCCCACTTCCGGCTGCCGGTGCTGGCGCTGGGCTGGGACGCGATTCGCCGGCGCGGGCGCGACTGGGGGCTCGCGGCGTGGGTGGCCGACGGTGCGGCCGAGACGGCGCACACGGGGATGGACTGGACCGCCCCCGCCATGCTCGTGGTGGGCGGCGAGGCCGACGGCCCGTCCGCTGAGGGCCGCGCGCTCGGGCCGGGGGTCAAGGTGCCGATGCCCGGGCCCGCCGAGTCGCTCAACGCCGCGGTCGCGGCGGCCGTGATCCTGTTCGAGGCTGCTCGGCAGCGAAGCGCGGCGACCTAGCGTCAAGGCGGCCGACAGGGCCGGCCCGACGGAGCGGACGCGGCGCACGCCCGCTCAGGCGAACGGCACCCAGACGATCGCCATGTCGTCGACGTGGATGTCGTTCTTCTCGAGGCCGATCTCGACCTCCTCGATGTCATCCGCCGCCTCAGCCCACTTGGCGTCGATCTCCGCCACCTCGTCCAGTAGGTCGGACTCGAGGTCCTCAACGACGGCGACGCGGTCCATGACCTTCTCCTCCGCCGTGCTCATGCGCTGTTTGGTGCGCGTGGTGAGGGAGCGCCGCGACGAGCCACGCGACAGCGAGCTCGCGATGCCTCGAGCGGTGCGTCGCCCCCCGAACAGCGAGCCGATCACGTCCCCGACGCCCGAGACCAGCTCGTCCTGGCGCCTGGCGTCGTAGTCGGCCTCGAGCTCGGCGAGCCGCCGCTCGGCCGTGCGCAGTGCGTCCGTGGCGCGTCGCACCTTGGTCTCGTACTTGTCGCGCAGCTTGGCCGTCTCCTCATCGGCCATCGACTGTGCCGCGGTGTCGCACCTTGCCGCGAACGAGTCGCGCGACTCGCCGGCCCTCGACCACAGCTCCAGCGAGGGGTTGTGCAGCAGCACTACCTGGCGCTCGCGGTAGAGCGTGTCCTTGATGTCCCGCTTCGCGGCCGCGAAGTACGCAGCCTTGTCAATGGGGGCCTCGGGCAAGGCGTAGACCGCGCCAGCCGGCTCGTCGTCCACGAAGTCCCGTGGGTCGTAGTCGACGGCGGTCCCCGCCTCGGGGTCAAACGGGTCGTCCAGGGGGTGGAACACCGCTTCCCACACCTCGGTGTAGTCGAGCTTGGACGCCCTGTCGTCGAACAACATGGTGACGGTGGCGGTCAGCGTCGCCTCCAAGCGCCGGCCGTCCGGATCCGAGCCGATCTCGGCGGCCCACGGCGCGGCCGGATGGAGATAGTGCACGGTCACGGCCGAAGCCACCTTCGGCGCCACGGGGCTCTCGTCCTCGGCCAGCTCGAGGGTGGTCTCTTCGCCCGCGGAGGCGGGCCCACCGACCGGAGGGGTAGCCTCGGAAGTTGAGCCGTCGCCGCTCGCGTCCGCGTCGATGGAGCCCGTGTCGACCGCGCCCTGCTGACGCTCGGGGGCGTCCCTGGTCAGCTCCCAGATCTGACCGCGCGTCAGCGGGCCGCACAAGTACGAGATGGCCCACCGCGTGGCGAACACCGGCGGCTGCTTGATGTGCGTGCTGTGCAGCAGGAACTCGCGCTTGTCGAGTGACGAGATCGCCTTGTCGAGCTGCTTCACGTCGACGTCGCCGCGGGACGACGACATGCCCTCGACCACGCGCGCCTTGTCGCGCTCGGTCTGCAATCGCCCGACGAACCAGGTGCCCGCGTTCGACATCGCCTTGTAGTCCAGGTCGACCGGGTTCTGCGTCGATAGCACCATGCCGACGCCGTAGGCGCGCGCCTGTTTCAGTATCGTGAGGATGGGCTTCTTGGACGGCGGGCTGGCGCTGGGCGGGGCGAAGCCGTAGACCTCGTCCATGTAGATGAGCGCTCGGAGGTCGATCGTGCCCGGCAGCCCGCGCATCCACGTGACGACCTTAGATAGCACGAGCGTCACGACGAACTGCCGCTCCTGCTCCGACAGGTGCGCCAGGTGGATGATGGCCGCACGTGGCCGGCCGTCCGCGGTCCACAGCAGTGACGGGATGTGGAGCTCGGCCCCTGTCATCCATGCGGAGAACGACGGCGAGGCGACGAGGCCGTTCAGGCGCAAGGCCAGCGCTGAGCGGTCCTGCTCGGGGAAGAACGCCTCCAGGTCGAACACCCCCAGCTTGCGCAGCGGTGGTCGCTGAACCTGGCCGATCAGCCCGGCGATGTCGAGGTCGCGGCCTTCGCGCCAAGACCTCTCGATCAGGTTCGCCAGCAGGATGTGCTCTCGGCTGCTGATCGGATCGGCAGCGATGCCGGCCATCGCCAGCAGGCTCGACACGAAGCCCTCGATCTCGTCGCGCAGCGCCTCGGCGTTGGGCGACCATTCGATGTCGGGCGCCGTCAGCGATCCGACCACGTTCAGCGGCACGCCGGCCACCGAGCCCGGTGTATAGAGCGTGATGCCGGCCCGGTCCTTCAGCTGACGCATGCGGTCCTGTGAGATCCCGGAGCTGGCCAGGCCGTCACGCCAGAGCGCGGCGGTCTGCGCCGCGTACTCGTCCGGCGTGAGGCCCTCGCGCTCCGCCTCGGCCTCGCTGATCCACGGTCGGAAGTCCGACGGGCGCAGCTCGGGGAAGTTGAGGTACAGGTTACCCATGTCGCCCTTCGGGTCGAGGACGAGCGCCGGTATGCCCGAGTACAGCGACTCCTCGATCGTGATCACGCCGAGACCGGTCTTGCCGGAGCCCGTCATGCCCACGATCACGCCGTGCGTCGTCAGGTCCCGGGCGTCGAACAGCAGATCCTCGCCCGTGCGATCACCACTGGCCGGGTCCACGATGTGCCCGAGGAACAGCTGGCCGGGCTTGCCGCTTCCGTCACTCATCGTCGGGCCTCCTTGGCCGGGCGCACCAGACAATCAGGGCCCGAGCTCTGCAGCGAGCCCGGGCCCCCGACCAGCTGGTCGATGATGGTGCAGTCAGGCTCAGTCGGAGCCCTTGACCTTGAACGCGACCTTGACGTTGGCCTTGTAGTCCTTGATCTTGCCGTCGCCGTCGACGTTCGCCGTCCACTTGACGACCTCGACCCCGATCAGGCCGTTGAGGGTCTTGTCGGCTTCCTTCACGGCCGCTTCGGCTGCTGCCTGCCAGCTCTCCTTCGACGAGCCGACGAGCTCGATGACCTTCACGACTCCGCTCATGTTCTGCTCCTTCCAGTTATCCGCTAGACGGTGTGAGTCTCACCGAAATAGGGTGGCCCGACGCGACCGTCAAGTCAAGCCGGGAGTCACTTCGACCGGGAGCGAAGCTCATACGGCGTGCAACACAGCGCACGGTTCCCGTGCCCGTATCCCTCGCGGCCGCCTGCCGTTCTAGATGGGAGACCAACCGTGCCGACGGCACGGGCGCTTGGTGTTGTTCGGTTGCACGTCGTCCGCTTCTGGCTCAGGATGCACAAGGACTGGGCCCGATGCTGTTGGGAAAATGCTGAGCCGGGGTCGGCAGGATTGCGGCCCACGGGCACGGTTGCACTCGATATGCCTTCAGGGAGGAACGTCGATGAGCCCCTTCTCCAACGCCTTTGACCGGAACCGGCGCATTGGGCCGCCAGTGCCCCGGATCGCGGTGGCGCTGACGATAGCATTCGCGGTGCTGCTGGTGCCGCTGGTCCTTTCGACCGGTGTGCCGAGCGTGGCCAACGCTGCGCCGGTGGTGCCGGCGGACGCTGCACCTGCCGAGCCCATGGCTCCGGCCCAATCGGGCCTGGATGTCTCGGTGGCCGCGGCGAATCCCAACCCGGTGGCTGGCGGTCTCCAGACCTACTTCGTGACGATCACGAACTACGGGCCGTCTGACGTCCCCGGTGCGGTCGCCGACTTCTCCTGGTCGGGCGCTGACGCGACGCTCGTGACGATCAACCCCTCGGGGTGCGTCGGCACGACCTGCGACTTGGGCACGCTGAGCCCAGGCGAGGTGGTCGCTTACAACGTGGTGGTTCGGGTGGCTGCCGACGCCACCTGCGGGGCGGACCTGGCTTTCACGGCCTCGGTTGAGGGAGAGGATCAAGAGGACGATCCCGTGTCGGCCAGCGTCACGACGCCCGTGCGCTGCGTGAGCGACCTGCGCATCACCAAGTACGGCAAGCCGGACGGCCAGGTCGCGGCGGGCGACGAGCTCGAGTACACGATCGTGGTCGACAACCTGGGTCCGAGCTATGCCCCGAGCGTCGCGGTCAAGGAGATCCTCAGCGCCGAGGGCGAGTTCGAGATCACTGACATCTACAGCGACCGGGCGTCGACGTGCACACCGGCCGAGGGCATATACGATCAACGGGCTATCCTGGACTGCACGCTGACGAGTCCGCTCGAGACGCTGCTGGCGACGAACGCGCAGGTCAACCCGGGCCGCTGGATCCTGCGCATCACGGTCGAGTCCGAGATCGCTCAGGACATCAACAACTCGGCGACTGTGGTCAGCCCCGCGCACGACCCTGACGAGTCCAACAATCAGGCCCTCGTCGAGCACGAGGTCACGGCGTCGGCCGACCTCGAGCTGACCAAGCGGGACGACCTGGACATCGTGACGGCGGGCAACCTGCTGCGCTATACGATCCGAGTCACGAACACGGGCCAGACCGACGCGACGAACGTTCGCATCTACGACAACCTACCGGCCGAGACGGAGCTAGTGGCCGTGACTGTGTCGGATGGCGACTGCAACGCCGGCACGCCGGGTGACCCAACGGACCCGACCCGGTGCGTGATCGACGAGATGGACTGGGGCGAGAGTCACACGATGACGGTATTCGTGCGGGTCTCGCCGGACGTGCCGATCAACCCTGCACTTCCGTGCGACCAACCTGCGCCGTATTGCCGGGGGCGCATCTTCAACGACGCCTGGGTCGTGGCCGACGAGTACGACCCAGAAATGGGCAACAACCTCGAGACGGAGGAGACCGACGTCAAGTTCGAGGCCGATCTACAGGTGTTCAAGCACGACACGCCGGACGTGGTGACAGCCGGCGAGCTTCTCACCTACGAGGTCATAGTGAACAATGCCGGCCCGTCGACGTCGCGGGACGTGGTGCTCATCGACTACCTGCCGGATGAGGTCGAGTTCATCAGGGCGAGCCTGATCGACGGTGGCGCAGACCTGGGGTGCGTGCTGACCCCGGTCAACCAGCTGGTCTGCCAGCTCGGCGACATTCCGCCGGGGGCGCCGCCTTTGGCGCAGCTGAACGTCTTCATAACGGTCCGGGTGTTGCCGGAGACGCCGGCGGGTACGATCACCAACAGCGCCCTGGCGAGGAGCTTCAACGTCACGTACGATCCCGTGCCTGCGAACAACGACCCGTCCGCGGGGTGCACCGAGTGCGTTGAGGAGACCCGTGTCACCACCGCCGCCGACCTGTCCATTGAGAAGACGAGTGAGCCGGTCAAGGTGTTCGCGGGCGAGCAGAAGAAGTACACGATCACGGTGACCAACAACGGTCCGTCGGACGCACTGGATGTCGTGGTCACGGACACGCTGCCACCAGGCGTCATCTACGAGATCGACACGGACTCCTGCGCGGTGACGGGCACCGATCCGGCCACCGGCGGCCAGG
>JBJYWW010000016.1:0-13072 GCA_046259645.1 Anaerolineae bacterium | reverse complement strand
CGCAAGGGCGGCGGCGAGATCGTGTCGCTATTGAAGAAGGGCAGCGCCTTCTTCGCGCCGAGCGCGGCGACCATGCAGATGGTTGAGGCGATCCTGATGGACCGCAACGAGATCCTGCCCTGCTCGGTGTACCTCGAGGGCGAGTACGGCCTCGAGGACATCTGCTTCGGTGTTCCGGCCAAGCTCGGCTACGGGGGCATGAAGCAGATCCTGGAGATTGAGCTCACCCAAGACGAGCGAGAGGCGCTCGACAAGTCGGCCGAGCTGGTCCGCTCCAGCATGGCCGCACTCCAGCTCTGAGGAGGACAGTCGTGGCCAAGAGCATCGTGATCTACGGCACCAAGTACGGTTCGACGCGAGAGGTCGCGCAGGCCATCGCGGACGGCCTCGGGGCCGACATCGCCGGCGCGTCCACCGAGCCTGACATCCGCGAGTACGATCTCGTGGTGATCGGCTCGCCGATCTACGGCAACGACTACTACTACACGGTCATGGACTACATCAAGGCGTTTCGGTCCGACCTGAAGCAGAAGAAGATCGCCGCGTTCATCACCGCCGCGGCCGACTGGATCCCGCAGCCGGGCCTCACCGGCGAGTACGACGAGACGCTCCCGACGCAGCACGAGTATGCCGAGGGCTTGGGCCAGCTGACCGGCGGCGACGTGATCGCGTGTCGGGGCTTCGGCGGCCGCTTGGTGCCCGAGCAGCTCGATGAGGCCGATCGCGCCATGCTGGAGTGGTTCTACCGGTTCCTGATGCACGAGCCGCTCGAGGGCTTCGACCTCCTCAACCCCGCCGCGGCCTATAGGTGGGGTGAAGACCTGCGAGTGGCCGTCGGCGGCTAGCGGCGCCGTGGGCGGCTAGCGCCGCCGCCCTCCTTGCTAGGACACGGTCTCGAGGTACGCGGCGACGATGTCGCGCGCTGCCTCGAGATCCGAGCGGTGCACCATCTCGGTCACCGTGTGGATGTACCTCGTGCCCGCCACGATCCCGACCGCGCGAGCGCCGGTCGCGGCTTGCTGGGCGGCCGCGCCGTCCTGCCCGCCGCGCGCCAGGATGGTCCGCTGGCACGGTATGCCGCGGTCCTTGGCCAGCGCCTCGATCTCCCGCACCAGGCCGGCGTCCGATATGAACGACGAGTCCTTGACATGCAAACCGAAGCCCTCGCCCTGGGTGGTGACCGCCTCGTGTGTCGGGACGCCGGGCGTGTCGCACGCCAGCGTCACGTCGAGGCCCAGTCCGATGTCAGGCAGGACACCGAAGGCCGACGTGCGGGCGCCGCGGAGGCCGACCTCCTCCTGGACCGTGAACGCGACGTAGATCTCGCACGAGTGGCCGTTCCCGGCCGCGTCGAGCTGACGCAGCGCCTCGATTCCGAGCCAGCAGGCGATGCGATTGTCGAGCGCCTTGCTCACGATCTTGTCGCCCACCTCGATCAAGGGCTCGTTCATAACCACGTAGTCGCCGATCTTGACCTTGTCCTTGACGGTCTCGGCGTCCATCCCGACGTCGACGAAGAACTCCTTGACCTCCGGCACCTTCTTGCGGTCGTCGGCGGAGGCGATGTGCACCGGCCGGCCGTCGGGGTTCATCACGCCTGGCAGGTCGCCGCCGTCGGTGCACACCAGCACGCGGCGCGAGAACAGGTTGCGCGTGTCGAAGCCGCCGACCGGGTCGAGGCGGATGAACCCCTTGTCGTCGATGTGGCTCACCAGGAACCCGATCTCGTCCATGTGGCACAGCAGCATCACCTTGGTCGGGCTCTCGGGACTGCTTCCGTCGGCCGGCCGCGGAGCGCGCCGGCAGATCAGGGAGCCGAGCGTGTCCGTTCGCACCTCGTCGAACAGCCCGTCGACCTCTTCCTCGATGGCTGCCCTGATCCGGTCTTCGCGCCCGGGCACGCCGGGGGTCTCGCACAGGCGGCGCAATAATTCGATGTTCACGGTTCTCTCTCCTGGTAGCGGCCGGCGCGGGCACGGCAGTCGCGGCACGGAAGGCGTGTGCCCCGTATCACATGGTGGCGGCCCGCCAAGGGTGTGATTCGCGGGTGGCGGCGCATGATAGCCGAGCGGCTGACGCCCGTCGAGCGCCCCGGCGTGACAGCTTGGGCGGCCTCGCGCTAGAATCTCGGCGTCTTGCGCCCATACCGGGCGCGCGATCGGCGGTCCAGACCCAGGAGGATGAACGTGAGCATCATCGAAGGCATCTTCGCCCGGGAGATCCTAGACTCTCGCGGCAACCCCACCGTGGAGGTCGACGTGGTGCTCGACGACGGCTCGTTCGGACGGGCAGCCGTTCCGTCCGGCGCCTCGACCGGCGCCAACGAGGCGCTAGAGCTGCGCGACGGCGACGACGACCGCTATCTGGGCAAGGGGGTCCTGCAGGCCGTCGCGGCCGTCAACGAGCGCATCGCGCCCGAGCTGCTGGGCGCCGACGCGACGGATCAACGGGACGTCGACGCGACGATGATCGCGGTGGACGGCACGACCAACAAGTCGCGCCTGGGTGCTAACGCGATGCTCGGTGTCAGCCTCGCCGTGGCCAAGGCCGCCGCGGCCAGCACCGCGCAGCCACTCTATCGCTACCTGGGCGGATCAGGCGCTCACACGCTGCCTGTCCCGATGATGAACATCATGAACGGCGGTGCGCACGGCGGCTGGGTGACCGACTTCCAGGAGTTCATGGTGATGCCGGTCGGCGCCGACAGCTTCACCGAGGGCCTGCGCTGGGGGTCCGAGATATACCACCACCTGAA
The DNA here is from genome assembly GCA_046259645.1 of Anaerolineae bacterium. Classification (GTDB taxonomy): domain Bacteria; phylum Chloroflexota; class Anaerolineae; order Epilineales; family Epilineaceae; genus JBJYWW01. The sequence goes on along the minus strand of JBJYWW010000016.1, from coordinate 10,317 downwards.
GGCCGTGCTGAAGGAGAGCGGCTACTCGACCAACGTCGGCGACGAGGGCGGCTTCGCGCCCGCCCTGAAGCACGGCAACAACGAGGCCCTCGACCTCATCTCGGCCGCCGTGGAGCGATCGGGCTACGTTCTCGGCGACCAGGTCATGCTGGCCATCGATCCCGCCGTGTCGGAGATCCGTGACGGCGACAAGTACGTGCTCAAAACCGAGGGCCGCGACCTGTCGAGCGCCGAGATGGTCGCGCTGTGGTCGAGCTGGGTCGAGACTTACCCGATCATCTCGATCGAGGACGGCATGGCCGAGGACGATTGGGACGGCTGGGTGCTGCTTCACGACGCGCTCGGCGATCGGATCCAGATCGTGGGCGACGATCTGCTGGTGACCAACGTCGAGTACCTGCGCAAGGCCATAGACCTGGGCGCCGCCAACAGCATCCTCATCAAGCTGAACCAGATCGGCACCGTGAGCGAGACGGTCGCGGCCGTCGAGATCGCGCAGCGGGCCGGGTGGACGGCCGTGGTGTCGCATCGGTCCGGCGAGACGGAGGACACGTCGATCGCCGACCTCGCGGTCGCCCTCAACGCCGGACAGATCAAGACCGGCGCGCCGGCCCGCTCCGACCGCGTCGCCAAGTACAACCAGCTCCTGCGGATCGAGGAGGAGCTGGGACCGAGCTCGGAGTACCCCGGCCGGGACGCGTTCTACAACCTGTCGTAGCGGCTCGCGGAAGCCTGTCCTAGCGGCTCGTCGTAGCGGGTCCGAGCGGCTCGCCGAAGCCTGTCCTAGCGTGCGGCCGCGGCGCCGCTAGCAGTTGCGCGGCGGCTGGGGCCGGGCTAGCAGATGCGCGGCAGCAGCTCCCCGGCCAGCACGTCCACGATGCGCGTGCTGCCGAACACCGTCCGCATCAGGACTCGCCCCGGCGGCCCCTCGCCCACGGCGCCGATTCTGACTGCCTCGGCGCCGTAGGGCGCGGCGTGCATGGCGTCGAGCACCGCCTGCTCGTCGTCCGGGCCGACCACCACCAAGAGCCGGCCCTCGTTGGCGATGTACAGCGGGTCGAAGCCGAGCATCTCGCAGGCCGCGCGCACGGCCGGCCGCACGGGGATGCGCGCCTCGTCCAGCTCGATCGCCACGCTCGACTGCCGCGCGATCTCGTTCAGCGCGCTTGCGACTCCGCCGCGGGTGGGATCCCGCAGCACCCGGATCTCGTCGCTGGCATCGAGCATCGCCGCGATCAAGTGGTTCAAAGGCGCCACGTCGCTCAGGACCTCGGTCTCGAGCCCCAGCTCACCGCGCGCGCTCACCACCGCGATGCCGTGGTCGCCGATCGGTCCTGACACCATCACCACGTCGCCCGGCCTGGCCAGCGCACCGCCGATGTCCACCCCATCCAGGACGAGACCGACTCCTGCAGTGTTTATGTACAGCCCATCCGCCTTGCCGCGCTCGACTACCTTCGTGTCGCCGGCGACGACCTCGACCCCCGCCTCCTCGGCTGCGACGCGCATCGACTCGACGACGCGCGCCAAGACCTCGATCTCGAGCCCCTCCTCCAGGATGAAGCCCGCGCTCAAGTAGCTCGGGACGGCGCCCTTCATCGCCACGTCGTTGACCGTGCCGCACACCGCCAGGCGACCGATGTCACCGCCCGGGAAGAACAGCGGGGAGACAACGTGCGAGTCGGTGCTGATGGCGAGCCGAACGCACGGGTTCGGTCGAACCACGCCCGCGTCGTCGCCCACTCGCAGCGCCGGGTTGTCGAGCGGCGGCAGGAAGTGCCGGGCGATCAGGTCGGTCATCATCTTGCCGCCGCTTCCGTGCCCCAGGACGATCCTGTCGCCGTGCGTCAGCGGCACGGGGCAGACCGGTCCGGTCATCGTGGCCTCGCCCTTCTCGTCGCTCAACTCACACCCCTTGGCTAGCACGTTGGCCACCGACCGCGTCACCGAGCCGGGCGTCGCGGCCGTACCGGTAGTAGGCGGCGCACGCCCCCTCCGACGACACCATGGTCGCACCGAGCGGGTGCTCCGGCGTGCACTGCGTGCCGAACGCCGAGCACTGGGGCGGCTTGGCCAGGCCCTGCAGGATCTGCCCGGCGATGCACAGCGGCGATTCGGTCGCGGTCACGCCCTCCACGTCGAAGCGCTCCTCGGCGTCGAACGCCGAGAACTCCGGACGCAAGCGCCACCCGCTGTCAGGGATGACCCCCACGCCGCGCCAGGCGCGATCACACGGTTCGAAGACCGTGTCCACGATGTCCTGCGCGGGGCGGTTGCCCTCGAGCGTGACCGCCCGAGAGTACGCGTTCTCGGTCTCCGCCCGCCCTTCCTCGAGCTGCCTGACGGTGGCCAGCACGCCCTGCAGGATGTCCAGCGGCTCGAAGCCGGTCACCACGATCGGCACCCCGTAACGCTCGGACAGCGGCGGGTACTCCCAGTAGCCCATCACGGCGCACACGTGGCCGGCCGCGAGGAACCCCTGCACCCGGTTGGCGGGCGAGCCCAGGATCGCGTGCATCGCCGGCGGGACCCGCACGTGCGACACCAGCACGGAGAAGTTGTCCAGCCCCAGCGCCTGCGCCTGGAGCACGCTCATCACGTTCGCCGGCGCGGTCGTCTCGAAGCCGATAGCGAAGAACACGACTTGCTTGTCGGGGTTGGCGGAGGCGATCTGGACCGCGTCGAGCGGCGAGTACACCACACGCACATCGCCGCCGGCGGCCCGCACGCTGAACAAGTCCGACGCCGAGCCGGGCACGCGGAGCATGTCCCCGTAGGATGTGAAGATCACGTCGGGGCCCGCGGCTATGGCAAGGGCCTTGTCTATCTGCTCGAGCGGCGTGACGCACACGGGGCAGCCCGGCCCGTGCACCAGCTCGATCTGGTCGGGAAGCAGCTCGTCGAGGCCGTACCGCATGATCGCGTGGGTCTGCCCGCCACAGATCTCCATGATCACCCACGGCTGCTTCACCGTGCGCTCGATCTCGGCCAGCACCGCCTTGGCGGTGGCGGCGTCGCGGTACTCGTCGAGGTGCTTCACTACGGGCCCTCACCGCCGGGCTCCGGACCCAGCTCCTCCTCGAGGTCCAGGATCGCCTGGAGCATCGCGAGCGTCTCGGCCGCCTCGGATTCGCTGAGCAGGCTGATCGCGAAGCCCACGTGAACGATCGCGTAGTCGCCGACCTCGGCCTCCGGCACGTAAGCCAGGCAAACCTCCCGCGCCGCTCCGCCGAAGTCGATCTTGCCCATCTTCAGGTCGCCCGTCTCGTAAACGTCCACGATCTTGCCGGGTATGCCGAGGCACATGGGTCAGCTCCTAGATCGAATCAAATCGCCCGCCGCGCAGCGCGTGCGCGACGACCGCAGCCTGGCCGAGCGCCAGGCCGCCGTCGTTCGCCGGCACACGGCGATGCAGGTACACCGTGAAGCCGCGCCGCCGCAGCTCGCCCACGGCCAGGCGCAGCAACGTCACGTTCTGCCAGACGCCGCCACTGAGAGCCACGTCGGACGTCCCGTGCGCGCGCCGCGCCTCGTCGCAAGCGTCGGCCACCGCCTGCGCGACGCCCCTGTGGAAACGGGCCGCCACGCCCCCAACCGGCACGCCGTCCAGGACATCGCGCGCCGCTTGCCGGATGAGCGGCGAGGGGTCAATTGTATGGTCCCCCAGCGCCACCTCATAGGCGCCGGGGTCGGAGGCGTCGACGGCCGCCTCGAGCGCGATCGCCGCCTGCGCCTCGTAGGTCACCTTCGTGCGCAGGCCGGTCAGCGCCGAGACGGCGTCGAACAGGCGCCCCATGCTCGACGTCGGCGGTGCGTTTAGCCCCAGCTCGAGCTGGCGCGACAGCACGCGAAGCGCCTCCGGGCCCGCCGCCCTGACCGGCGGCAGGTCAGTGGACCACTCCACGCCCGCCTGCCTCAGCCACGACAGCGCCATTCGCCACGGCTCGCGCACCGCCGCGTCGCCGCCCGGAAGCGGCGCATAGCTCAGGTGGAACAGGCGGCGGTAGCCGCCGAGATCGGCCAGCAGGACCTCGCCGCCCCAGATGGTGCCGTCGTCGCCGTAGCCGGTTCCGTCGAGGGCCACGCCTATCATTGGCTCGTCGCCCGGCAAGCCGTTCTCAGCGATGCAGGCCGCCACGTGGGCGTGATGGTGCTGCACACCGAACGCGCGGAGCTGCTCCGCGGCTGAGCGCTCCAGCGCGTAGCGCGTGGCGAGGTAGTTCGGATGCAGGTCGTAGCCGACGGCAACCGGCTCGACGCGGAACAGCCGCTCGAAGTGCCGCACGCCGTCCTCGAACGCGCGCAGCGTCTCGTAGTTCTCGAGGTCGCCGATGTGGTGGCTGAGGAAGGCCTTGTCGCCCCGAACCAGGCAGAACGTGTTCTTCAGCTCCGCCCCGACCGCGATCAGCGGCTCGCTCTCGTGCGCCAGGCGCACGGGGTATGGCGCGTAGCCGCGTGACCGGCGCAGGGGGTACACGCCGCCCTCGAAGGCCCGGACCACCGAGTCGTCACAGCGCGTCCGGATGTCGCGGTCGTGCAGCAACATGTGATCGGCCAGCCCGGCGAGGCGCTTGCGCGCCTCTTCATTCTCGGTGGCGATCGGCTCCTCGCTCAGGTTGCCGCTCGTCATGACCAGCGCGTCCGGGAAGCCGTCCTCCCGTTCGAGAAGCAGGTGGTGAAGCGGCGTGTACGGTAGCATCACGCCCAGGTCGTCTTGATCGGGGGCGACTGACGCGGCGATCGTCGAGCCCGCTCGGCGCGGGAGGATCACGACGGGCCGGGCGACGGACTCGAGCAGCTCGCGCGACGCGTCGTCGACGGCGCAATGCTGCTCCACCGCCGCCATGTCGGGCGCCATCACCGCGAACGGCTTGCCGACACGCAGCTTGCGGTGGCGCAGCTCGTTGACCGCCGCAACGTTCATCGCGTCGCACGCTAGGTGGAAGCCCCCGAGGCCTTTGACGGCCAGGATCGCGCCGTCGGCCAGCAATCGCCGTGCGCCCGCGATCGCCTCGGCGTCGATCGCGACCGCGCCATCTCCCCGCTCGAGCCAAACGCGCGGCCCGCAGTCCGGGCACGCGACGGGCTGGGCGTGGAAGCGGCGGTCGGTCGGGTCGCCGTACTCGGCCGCGCACGCCTCGCACATCTCGAACTGCGCCATCGTCGTCATCGGACGGTCGTAGGGCACGTCGGTGATTATCGTGAACCGTGGGCCGCAGTTGGTGCAGTTGATGAACGGGTAGCGGTGCCGCCGGTCGGTAGGGTCACGCATCTCGGCCAGGCAGTCGGGGCACGTCGCCACGTCCGGCGATACCGGCTGGAAGTCGTCGGGATTGACCTCCGAGGCGCGAATCTCAAACCGTGCGAGACCCTCCGCCGGTGCAGCAGTCAGCACCACCGAGTCAATCCGCGCCAGCGGCGGCGCCTCGCTCTCGACCAGCTTGGCGAAGCGCGCCGGAGTGCCGGGCGCGCCCTCCACATAGATGTCCACGCCGGCCGACGTGTTGCGGACCCAGCCCGCCGCGGACAGGCGCGATGCGAGCCCGTAGACGAAGGGCCGAAAGCCGACCCCCTGCACTACGCCGGTGACGTGGAGCCTCGCCGCGTCGCGGCGCTCGCGGGCTTCGCTCGTCACTACGCCCCGGATGGGGACGTGCTCGCCGCGGCGCCGGCCGCCGCGTCTCGCTGCGCCTCGGCCTGCGCGGCGACCCAGTCGAGCCACGCGTCGACGCCCTCGCCTGTGCGGCACGACAGCGGGAACGTGGTCAAGCCGGGATTGAGCAGCTGAACGCCCCGGACGAAGTAGTCCATGTCGAACTCGACGTACGGCATCAGGTCGACCTTGTTGATGACCAGGGCGTCGACGCCGCGGTACATCGTCGGGTACTTGTAGGGCTTGTCGTCGCCCTCGGGCACGGACGCGATCAGCACGTTCCGGTGCGTCCCAAGATCGAAGGACGCCGGGCAGATCAGGTTGCCGACGTTCTCCACGATCAGCAGCTCGACCTCGCCGAGGTCCAGCTCATCCAGCGCGCCGCCCAGCATCACCGCGTCCATGTGGCACTGACCGCCCGTGTTCACCTGCACCGCGACGGCGCCGGCCGCCGCGGCGCGATCGGCGTCGATGCTGGTGGCCACGTCGCCGTCAACGACGGCCAGGCGCAGTCGACCTTCGAGGCCCGGCACGGTGCGCTCGATGAGCGCCGTTTTCCCGGCCCCTGGGGACGCCATCAGGTTGAGCCCCAGCACCGCGGCGGCGTCCAGGCGCGCGCGATTGGCCGCCGCGAGGTGATCGTTCGCGCTCAGGATGTTCTCGACTACCTGCACCCGTCGGCTCATTGCCGCCTCCATGGCTACTTCGCGTCGTCCAGGTCCAGGGCCTCGAGCCGGAACTCGTCACCGGAGACGACCCGCACCGCCAAGCCGTTGCACTCGGGGCACGCGAGATCCTCGCCGTCCGGCCTGTAGTCCAGCGAGCAGGCCAGGCAGCGCATCTCCACCGGCACACGCCTGAAGTGCAGCTCGGCGCCTTCCGCCGCGGTGCCCTCGCTGATCACGTCCCAGTAGAACTGGACGGAGTCGTCGACCACGGACGACAATCGCCCGATCACCAGGTAGAGATCGGTGATCCGACCGCCGCCCGCCTCGTCGGCGTGGCGCAGGGCGAGCTCCAGCAGGCCCTGCGTCACGGCTAGCTCATGCATCTCGGCGCGTCGCGCGCCCGGCGTGCCGCGGCCGCCGGCGCCTCAGATGTTCTGCGACAGCGACTCGATGCGGATGTCGCGCAAGCGCTCGCGCATGACGTTCGCCGCCCTCTGCGTCAGCACGAAGCCGAGCAGGCGGTCCTCTGCGAACGCGTCGTTCAGAGCGTGGCTGTCGAACTCCGCCACGCGCGACGGCGTGCGCGCGATGGCGCCGGCCGAGGCGGTGTGCGGCGGGATCAAGCCCGACCAGCCGAACACGTCTCCCGAGCCCACGCTGCTAACCGTGACGTCGTTGGTGGCCATCTCGCCCGTCAGCTGACCGGAGATGTCCTTGCTCGCCTTGTCGCGGTCGGGCACCTCCATCACGATGTCGGCCGCGCCCTTGATCATCAGGTAGAACCGCTCCAGCTCGTCGCCTTCGCGGAAGAAACGATGCCCCTCTTCCACGCTGACCTCTTGCGCGTTTCGGGCTAGCAGCTCGATCTGATCGTGGTCGAGCCCGGCGAAGAACGGGTAGCGTCTGATCAGCTCTGGTGAGACCATCTGTCTTCCTCCGTGTTGCTTGCTCTCGCAATAAGTCTACCGGGGCCGCGTCACCTCGTGTTGCGCCGGAACTGCCGCGGCTCGTGTCGCGCCGGCTCTGGCGCGCCTCGTGCCGCCCAGTCGGTGGCCGGCTAGCCGGCTGCCGTCGGCACTGCCCCCCACGAGCGCAGCTGGTCCAGCACGGCCTCGATGACCCCCGGTATGGCCTCCGCCACCTCCGGGGTAGGCTCCTCACCGAACTCCATGACGTTCTCGACCTCTATAGCGAAGATCACCAGCTCGTCGGGCACATCCAGCCCCATGCGGTCGGCCATCGCAAGCGCGGTCGGTAGCGTCGCGTCGTGCGGCGACGCGCTGTGCTGGGTCGGGCTGATGGACCTCAGCTCGTCCAGCGTCATCCGGCGCACCGTGCCTGGCGGCTCCTCGCCGGTCTGCAGCGCGTCGACGAGGATGACCCTCGGCCAGCCGACCATGTTCTCCATCAACGTCAGGCCGCCCACGCTGACTTCGCGCGTCTCGACGGCCGCGCCGGGAGGGAGCATCGCGGCGACGGCCTCGGCCACCCGCACGCCGACCCCGTCGTCGGTGAGGTAGGGGTTGCCGAGTCCCAGCACGAGAACTCGCGGCTCGGTATCCGTCATATCGTCGTCAATGATAGCCGCCCCGTCGCCGGGAGCACCCTGCCGCGCGGCAGGGCCCCCGCCGCGCGGCTCGGCTATGCGCGCCAGCACCGCGCTGGCGGGGCGCGTTACGTGTACTGGCTCAAGCGCTCGATGACCTCGCCGTCGGCGCTCCGAATCGTCACCTCTAGCGGCATCTGCCCCGGCAGCGAGTGGGTCGCGCAGGACATGCACGGGTCGTACGCCCGGAAGGCCATCTCGACCTTGTTGAGCAGCCCCTCGGTGACCACGGTGCCGCTGGTGATAAGCGACTCCGCCGCCTTCTTTACCGACATCGCCATCGGCGCGTAGTTGTTCGTCGTGCCGACGATGAGGTTGGCCTTGGTGATGATGCCGTTCTCGTCGGTCCAGTAGTGGTGCGTGAGCGTGCCGCGAGGCGCCTCGACGCAGCCCACGCCCTCGGTCGGTGTGTTCGTGACGACCGGGCGGACGTTGGGGTCGGTTATCTCCGGATCCGTGGCCAGCTCCAGCATGCGCTCTGCGGCGTACAGCAGTTCGATCAGCCGGGCCCAGTGCGTCGCCAAGCGGTAGTGCACCGGCTCGTAGCGGCCGTTGACCTTCTTGCTGCCGAGCGTCTCGTACATCTTCTCAAAGGCCTCTTGCGCCTTCGGCGTCGCGAGCGAGTCGCTCACGTTCAGGCGCGACAGCGGCGTGCAGATGTACGTGCCGCTGTCCATGCCGTCGGTGAAGCCCTTCCAGCCGACGTTCTTCAAATACGGGAACTTCAGGTAGCTCCAGGACTCGACGCGCTCCGCCACGTGGTCGGCGTAGTCCTTCGGCTCGTACTTCTCGAACTCGGCGCCCGCCGGGTCGACCACCCGGATCTTCCCGTCGTAGAAGTTGACCGAGTTGTTGTCGTCGACCATGCCCATCGAGTAGGTGCGATGGGTGTAGGCGTCCGACAGGATCATGTCGACGTACGCTTGGTTGCCGAGCACGACGTCCTCGAAGAGGCTCAGGCTGAACAGCCCGAAGTCGATGTTCTTGCGCGCCACCTCCTCGATGTGCGCGCGCATCTCCTCCGTGACCGGCTGGCTCCAGCCGCCCGGCAGCCCGGCCACGGGGTGGATCCCGCGGCCGCCGAGCATCTTGATCACGCCGTGGTTGCGCATTCGCGCGTCGATCACCTGCTTGCCCGTCTCGACGCCCACCTTGTGGATGATGCCGAGGATGTTACGCTCGGCCGGCGGCGCCTCGGGTCCCATCACGAAGTCCGGCGCGCCCAACGCATAGAAGTGCGTCGTATGGTCCGTGACGTAGAACGCCATGTAGAACATCTCGCGCAGCTTCTTGACAGCGGACGAGGGCTCGACGCCGAACAGGGCGTCGAGGGCCTTGGTGCCGGCCACGTGATGGGCTTCCGGGCACACGCCGCAGATGCGGTTGGTGATGCGGGGCATCTCCTCCGCCGGCCGGCCGACGCTAAACTGCTCGAATCCGCGCAGCTCGGGGATCACGAAGTAGCAGTTGTCGACGTTCCCGTCGTCATCGAGGAAGATGTCGATGCGGCCGTGACCCTCGAGCCTGGTGATGGGATCGACGGTGATGTGCTTCATGGCGCCTCTCCTTGGCCGTTGTCATCGACCTTCGCGCGGTGCAACGTCGAGTGGGCCATGCTGAAGCGGTAGAACGTCCCAGCCGGGTCGACGATGGTGTCCATCACTTCCTCCAGCTGGCGCTCGAGCGCCGCCTCGTCATCGCCCGGCTGGCCGACATCGATGACCGAGGCCACGGCCGTCAGCATGCGCGCGCCCTGGTCACCGACGCCCTCGATGGGGCCGTAGCAGCCGCGGCAGCCCATGCCCACCTGGGGGCACAGGGCGCCGCAGCCCGACCTGGTGGCCGGACCGACGCACATGATGCCCTGCTCCAGCAGGCACAAGCCCGGCTCGGGGATCTTCTGGTACGGTCGGACGAACCCGTCGATGGTCTTCTCGTGCTTGGCCAGCGCGCACTCGTCACAGACCGCCACCGTGCCGGCACCCACGATCGAGCCGGCCGGCGGGAGATCGGCGCCCTCGGTGAGCGCCGCCACCACCGCTTCGAGCACGGCCCAGATCTGCTCCGGCTCCGGCGGGCAGCCGGGAACCGTGTAGTCCACAGGCACCACTTGGTCGAGTGACCTCACGGTGTGGTAGAACCGGGGCAGCTCCAGGTCGCCCTCGGGCACCTCCGTCAGGGTCTGCGGCAGCGTGCCCTCGGCGTTGTCGAGGGACTCGTTGTCGAGATAGACGGCGTTGTACGTCGCGCTCTTCGAGGTGAGGTTCGACAGGGCCGGAATGCAGCCCTCGTAGGCGCAGGAGCCAAAGGCCACCAGCACCTTCGACTTCTGGCGCAGCAGGTGCGCCATCTCCTCGTTCTCCGAGTTGCGGATCGCCCCGTTGAACAGG
>JBJYWW010000015.1:0-5328 GCA_046259645.1 Anaerolineae bacterium | reverse complement strand
GTCTCGTCGCGGGTCATGCCGCGCCACACCACGGCCATGAGCCACGACGACAGCAGGTAGTCGGGAATGGACTCGTCGACGACTCCGCGCACGAGCCACTGGAGCTCGTCGGCAGTGTGAACCGCACCGTCGCGCTTGCGTTCTATCAGCTGCACCGCGTCCATTGCCGCCTATGGTACCACGGAGGGGGCCACTCACTGCATGCTATAATGCCGCGCATGCTGACGACGCCGGGGGGCCACGACGCCCGACCGCGGTTGACCGTGGTGGGCGGGGGGCTCGCGGGCGCTGAGGCGGCCTGGCAAGCCGCGCAGCGCGGCGTCCACGTGACGCTGTTCGAGATGCGGCCGGGTCGACAGACGCCGGCTCATCGGACCGACCGCCTGGCGGAGCTGGTCTGCTCGAACTCGCTCGGCAGCAACCTCATCGACCGGGCCGGCGGCCTGCTGAAAGCCGAGATGCGACGAATGGGCTCGCTCGTGGCTGCCGCCGCGGACGCCGCGGCGGTCCCGGCCGGCGGCGCGTTGGCCGTCGACCGCGACGCGTTTGCCGAGCACGTCACGAGCGCGATCGAGCGTTGCGAGCAGATCGAGCTCGTGCGCGAAGAGGTGACCGCGGTGCCATCCGGCCCGGCGGTGATCGCGACCGGTCCTCTCACGAGCGACGCGCTCGCCGACGACATCGGGCGCCTGACGGGCGAAGACAACTTGTACTTCTACGATGCGCTGGCGCCGATCGTCGCCGCCGATTCGATCGACATGTCCGTCGCGTTCCGCCAGTCGCGCTACGACCGCGGCGCCACCGACGGCGGCGACTACATCAACTGCCCGTTCGACGAGGCGCAGTTCCAGGCGTTCGTCGACGCGTTGCTGTCGGCCGAGCGCATCGAGCTGCGGTCGTTCGAGGCCGAGGATGCGAGGTTCTTCGAGTCGTGCCTGCCGATCGAGGTGCTGGCGGAGCGTGGGCCGCGGGCGCTCAGCTTCGGGCCAATGCGGCCCGTGGGCTTGACCGATCCACGCACCGGACGGAGACCCCACGCCGTGGTCCAGCTGCGGCAGGACGACGCTGCCGGCACGCTCTACAACCTGGTCGGCTTCCAGACCAACCTCCGCTGGCCCGAGCAGCGGCGCGTGCTGTCGCTGATACCGGGCCTGGAGGGCGCTGAGTTCGTGCGCCTGGGGCAGATGCATCGCAACACGTACGTGAACGCGCCGCGGCTGCTCGAGTCGACTCTGGCGCTGCGCCAGCGGCGCGATCTGTTCCTCGCTGGGCAGCTCACCGGCATCGAGGGCTACGCCGGCAACGCTGCTTCGGGCCTGCTGTCTGGCGCGAACGCCGCCCGCTCGCTGCTAGGTGAAGGACCGGTCACCCCGCCGGCGACGACGATGCTTGGCGCGCTGTGCCACTACGTCACGACGGCCGACCCGCGCTACTTCCAGCCGATGAAGGCCAACTTCGGCCTGCTGCCGGCGCTCGTGCCGCCCGTGCGGCGCAAGCGCGACAGGCAGACGGCCCATTCCGCCCGTGCCCTTCACAACCTCGAGGTGTTCATCTCGGAGACGGGTTTCGCACCGAGAGCCGCGCCCGCTCGCGCGACCGCCAGCTGACCCCCAGGACGGACCTGCAATGGAACGCACTCACCGTGATCCCGAGACGGCGATCCTCGTCGGAGTAGTGGATGCGACCGACAAGTCGTTGTGGTCGTTGGAGGCGTCGCTCGACGAGCTCGACGCTCTGGCCGAGAGCGCGGGAGTCACTGTCGTCGGACGCGCTTCGCAGCGGCTCTCGGCGCCGGTGTCGGCCACGTACATCGGTCCAGGCAAGGTCGAGGAGATCGGCAACGCCATCGCCGACCTCGGGGCCGACATGGTGTTGTTCGACCACGAGCTGTCGCCGCGTCAACAGCGCAACCTGGAGCGCGACTGGGATACGCAGGTCATCGACCGGACCGCGCTGATCCTCGACGTGTTCGCGAAGCACGCGCGCACGCGCGAGGGCATGCTGCAGGTCGAGCTGGCGCAATACGAGTACCGGCTGCCGCGGCTCACGCGCATGTGGACTCACCTCGCGCGACAGGCCGGCGGTCGCGCCGGCGGCGCATCGGGTGGCGTCGGCGTACGCGGACCCGGCGAGACCCAGCTCGAGGTCGACCGGCGCGAGATCGGCCGCCGCATCAGCTTCCTCAAGCAGCAGATAGCGCAGCTGCAGACGCAGCGCCGGCAAGCGCGCAGGCAGCGACGACGGTCCGGGCTGGCGCAGATCTCCTTGGTCGGGTACACGAACGCCGGGAAGTCGACGCTGCTCAACGCGCTGTCTGGATCGGAGGTGTACGTGGCGGATCAGCTGTTCGCCACGCTCGATCCGACGACGCGCCGTGTCGAGCTGCCGTCCTCGCGCACCGCGCTGTTCAGCGACACCGTGGGGTTCATGCAACGCCTGCCGACCGAGCTGATGGCGGCGTTCCGGGCCACGCTGGAGGAGGTGACGGACGCCGACCTGCTGTTGCATGTGGTTGACGTAACGCACCCGGACGCCGTGTTGCAGGCCGAGACAGTCGAGCAGGTGCTGGCCGACCTGGGCATGGGCGACGTGCCGCTGGTGGTGGCGGCCAACAAGGTCGACGCGATCGCCGCGACCGCGGGGGCGACCGGCGACCAGGCGCCGGGCGAGCGCGAGCCAGAGGCGGTAGGCGACACTCCGGGGCTGGACCACCTGCGCGACCTCTATCCGGACTTGGTGCCGATCTCTGCGCTGGAGGGCAAGGGGCTCGACCAGCTGCTGCAGGCAATCGACCACGAGCTGCAGTCGCGACTGGTCGACGTCGACGCGCTGGTGCCGTACGACGCCGGCGATGTCCTAAACCTGCTGCACACGCACGGGATCGTGGACGCCGAGACCTTCGAGGAGAGCGGCACGCGTGTGAAGGCGCGGATACCGCGGTACCTGGTGGGGAGCGTCGAGCAGTACGAGCTCAGTGCGCCAGACGACCGATCCCGGCCAGAGTGATCGCCAGGTCGGTAACGTAGAGCTGAGCGGCACCGGCGAAGGATGCCACCGCTACCCGTTCGCGCCCCTGGTGGTTGACCACCGGCACGATGTCGCGGGCCGGTCAGGCGGTGGGGACGCCTCGGTCCGCAACGCTACGGTTCGTCGGTGTAGGTCGGCGCCGGCGGCTCGTAGGTCGGTGGCAGCTCGCCGCTGGGCGTGGGCCCGGGCGTGCCTGTGCCCGGCGACTCGGTGCCGTCCGGCGGGGCCGGGGTAAGCTCGGGCGTGGCCGTCGCGTCCGGCGTCGGCGATGCCTCGGGCGTTGGCGTCTCGGTCGGGGGTGGGTAGGCCCGGACGGCGAAGGGCACGAACGCGATCAGGCGCGACGGGGTGGCGGTAGCCACGTCCGTCGGCGAGGCCGTCGGCGAGGGCTGCGGAGTGTCGGAGGCCGTCGGCGACGGCGTGGCCGTCCCGCCGGTCCAGTCCGGGCCGAAGCCCCACTCGTAGGACCGCGGCGTCGCCTCCGCGCCCCCAGCCCCGCCCGCGAGGCGGTAGACGATGCCGCTATCGAGGTCGACCGTGTACAAGCCCTTCTTCTCGCCGTCGGGCGCCGGCGTCGGGATTACGGGACCGTATCCGGGGGCCGGGGCGGGGCCCTCATCGGCGATGGCGGTGAACGTGAGCAGTCCGCCATCGGGTGACCACGCCGGCGGGCCGGCCACGTTGCCGACCAGCTCCGTGTCATCGCCGGTGGTCATGTCGCGTACCCGCAGAGTGCCGCGCCCGCGCCCATGCGACGTCGGGAACACGACGTACGCCAGCCTCTCGCCGTCCGGTGACCACCGCGGATGGCGCTCGCTGGTGCCAACACCACCAATGAGCTCGCGCTCGCCGGTGCCGTCGGCGTTCACGGCCCTGATGTCCCAGTACACGTGCGAGCTGTCGTCAGGATCGGCCGGCTCCGCCTCGTACGCCAGGACCAACCCGTCCGAGCGCCAGTCCGAGCTGCTCTCGTTCCACGCGTCGCTGGCAAGCAGCGTGGTGATCTCCTCGCCCTCGCACCGCTGTTTGAGATCGGTACCCGAGGCGGCGCCTTCGCGCGGGCCGGCGAACGTCAGGCAGCGGCCGTCCGGCGGCTGCCAGGACGGGTAGCCGGCCTGGTAGTGGTCGGTGAGCTCGTTCGCGACCGGGGTTGGCGTTCCGCCTGCGTATGGTATGCGCCAAACGACGACGGTCGTGCCGTCGTAGGTGTGGTACGCGAGCTCCTCGCCGTCCGGCGACCAGCGTGCGTCTTGCTCGAAGCCCAGGTCGTCGTCCTCGATGTTCGTGACCTGCTCCTCCGCCGATCCGTCCGGCGCCGACGAGAACACGTCCCACTGGTTGTCGAGTGCCCGAACGTAGGCGATGCGTCCGAGTGGGCCGGGCTGCGCCAACGTGTCGGTGCGCGAGCCGACCGCGGCAAGCGCCAGCGCGGCGATCAGGGCGATCGACGCGGCCAGCCTCGCGCCCTTGCCGAAGCGCGGACTGCGCGCGTTGGGGAGGAATTCTCGATGCATGGGGTCGCAAGTCCTTGGCGTCAGGCCGGATGGCGCCGCTAGGCCGGCGCCGGCGAGATTATAGCAAACGCGGCGCGCCGCTGGAGGCAGCAAAGATCTTGTCGGGGCTGCTCCGGGCGAGTACGCTCCAGGTCCGGAGCGATCCGGTGGGTGAGCGGCCAAGCGGTCAGCTCCGGTGCCGTGCGAGCGGGCGGGAGCAGCCAATCGCGGAGGAGCTGGTGATCATGCCGAAGATCTACGCCGTGTCAGATGCAACGGGCACGACGGCCGATCTCGTTGCGCGCGCCGCGCTGGCGCAGTTCGCCACCGACGTGGAAGTGGCGATCGTGCCCGACGTGCGAGAGCCGGAGCAGGTGCGGCAGATCGTTGCCGAGGCAGCCGAGACCGACGGCATCGTCGTCCACACGCTGGTCTCGCGCGATCTGCGCCTGCTGATGTTCAGGGAGGGGCGCGACCGTAACGTCGCCACGATGGACCTGATGGGACCGCTCATGGCCCGCCTCGCCGAGTCGCTGGGTGACGAGCCGCGCGCTCAGCCGGGGCTTTTCAACGCCCAGGACACTGAGAACGTGAAGCGCATCCAGGCCCTTGACTTCGCGGTCACGCACGACGACGGAAGGCACCTCTCGGACGTGGCCGACGCGCACATCGTGCTTGTCGGCGTGTCGCGCGTGGCCAAGACGCCGGTCAGCATCTACCTGGCCTACCGCGGCTGGCGCGTGGCCAACGTGCCGCTGGTGCTCGGCGTTGAGCCACCGGTCCAGCTGTCGGAGCTGCCCCGCAAGTC